>JBMCPG010000112.1:0-5678 GCA_048626035.1 Cyclonatronaceae bacterium | reverse complement strand
GAGACGCGATATTGTAGAGACGCGATGCATCGCGTCTCTACAATATCGCGTCTCTGCAACAACATCACGTCTCTAAACCTGATGATTCAAGCCTGTATTACTATCAGGCCTTTCCATCCGGCTTTTCATCGTACAGCCGGCGGCCGAGAAAATTGCTGAGCGAGTCGAAGGTGGAGTAGAGCACCGGCACGACGACCAGGGTCAGGAAGGTGGCGAAGGTGAGGCCGCTGATGATGGCGATGCCCATCGGACCCCAGAAGGCGGTACTTTCAGAACCAAACTGGAAGTCCGGCTCGAAGCTGGCAAACAGCCCCACAAAATCCACGTTAATGCCAAATGTGAGCGGCACCAGGCCCAGAATGGTGGTCAGGGCGGTAAGCAGCACCGGCCGGAAACGAATCGTGCCGGCTTCCACAATGGCATCTTTACGGCTCATGCCGCCGTCGGTGAGCTGCTTCACATAATCCAGCAGTACCACATTATTGACGCACACAATGCCGGCCAGCGAAATGATGCCGATGAAGGTCATCAGGCCAAAGGCCGTGCGCGTGAGCTGCAGGCCGAGCAGCACGCCAATGAGCGAAAGCCCGACGGCCGTCATAATAATGATGGGCGACTTGAGATTGTTGAATTTGGCCAGCATCACCAAAAAGATGAGGGCAAAGCCGATAAGCAGTGCGGAGGTCAGAAATGCGAAAGATTCTTCCTGATCCTCGTTTTCGCCGGTATAACGCACTGTGATACCAGCCGGGAGTTCGGCGATATACTCATCGAGCAGGGCCTGGGCTTCTTCCAGCACTTCGGGGCCGGAAAACCCGCTGGCGGCCCGTCCTTCTACCGTTGCGGTGCGCTGCAAATCCAGCCGGGTGATGCTGCCCAATCCGCTGCCTTCTTCAAAGTAGGCAACGGAAGTGAGCGGAATCAGGCCTTCGGGAGCATTAATCATTAAATCCTGAATGCTTTCGAGGCGCTGCCGGTCTTCTTCGCGCAGCCGCACTACAATATCGTATTCATCTTCGCCGTCCCGCCACTTGCTGGCCTCCAGCCCGTTATTGGCAATTCGCACGGTTTCTCCAACCTGCGAAAGGTTTACGCCAAAGCGCCTCGCCCGCTCATAGTCCACGAGCACGCGATATTCCGGAAGGCCGCCGCTGATGTTGTTGCGTACGTCCACCAGGCCGGGAATTGTGCCGTCGCCGGAGGCGCGGGTCAGCTTTTGGGTAATTTCTTCGGAAACGCGAATCACGTCTTCAAAACTTTCGGCGGCTACCTCAATATTAACCGGGGGCCCGGTGGGCGGGCCAACTTCCTCCCCGTCAATACTGATGATCACATCGGGCAGATCTACAACGACTTCCCTCATTTTATCGAGCGTAAGGGCCGAGGCTTCGGCGCGGTCGCCGTAATCCACAAGGTTTACCGTAAGGCGCGAGAGTTCTGCCCGCCGGTTTCCGCCGCCGAACAGCGGATCTCCGGCTACGCCCGCGCTGGTTTGTATATTTTCGATATTGGCTTTCACCGCTTCATCTTCATCGATGAGTTTATAGAGGCGCTGCTGCACTTCACCGGCAATCAGGTTGCTGGTTTCCACATTCATGCCGATGGGGCCTTCCAGCTCAATAATGATTTGATTGGGATCGGTTGCCGGGAAAAACTCCACACCTGTTGGGGCGGCGGCCGAAAGCCCGAAAATGCTGATCATCAAACCCATGATGCCGTTGAGCAGCAGCGCACGGTTATCGCTCAGGATGATGGGCTTGTCGGTTTGGGCACCGAGTACAAGCCCGAGCCCGCCAAACAGAATGAGCAGGACAGGCAGCGCCATGAGGATCAGCCAGATGAAAGGCGCAACCGTTTGGCTTAATGAAACCGTAAACAAGATGAGGCCAACGATGCCAGCAACGACCATACCTGTATAGATCGAATATTTGTTGCCGCGAATCATCAGTTCTATAAAATGTATGATGATACCCAGAACGCCCAGCCCGGCAAACAGGCCGGCAGGATACAGCAGTAGCTGCCCAAGGGGCGAAATAAGCCCTACAAGGGCGCCCAAAACAGCGATAATAGCACCTAATGTGAGCATTCCCAAAGCAAACAGATTTTTGAATAATGCTCTGCGTGCCTTATAGTTAAGGCGCAGCATCCAGTTCAGAAAGTCTTTATACCACTCCAAAACCGCTGGCAAAGTTGCTTCATTAAAGCGGCCGGAAAGCGGCTTCACGATAAAGCGATAGGTGGCTACGAAAAATACGCCAACCAGCAAACTCACGCCCAGGGTAATAGGGTTGGCCACGCCGATAGCCACAATTAAAAACAGGCTGAGCCCGGCCAGAATGATTTTCGTGGTTCCGGAAAGCGGAGCTGAAACTTCGCCTTCACCCTTCATTAAATATCCGGTGAGTACAGGATACAGCACCAGCGCAATGAACAGCGAACACAGCAGCACAATGATGAGCGTGAGCGGCAGATAGCCCATAAAATCACCAATAATGCCCGGCCAGAAGGTCATGGGAATAAAGGCGGCCAGCAAGGTGGCAGTAGCGGCAATGAGCGCGTAGCCGACTTCATCGGCGCCACGTTTTGCGGCATCAAAGCGTTCATAGCCCATTTCCCGGTAGCGGTAAATATTTTCGACCACCACAATGGAGTTATCCACCAGCAGGCCGAGGGCAATTATGAGGCTGAACAAAATCACGAAATTGGCGGTGAAGCCCAGGGTGAGCAGCACTACAAAGCCCACCAAGATAGCCAGCGGCACGGCGAAGCCCACCAGCAGCGCGTTTCGGATGCCCAGAAAAAACACCAGCACCAGCACCACAAACAGAATACCGCTGATGATGTTATTCTCAAGATCGGAAATGAGGTTGCGCACGTCTTCGCTCTGGTCGGCGGTAATGACCACCTGCGTGCCTTCAGGTACCTGAAAATCTTCGACGGCGGCGATCACGGCTTCCACAGATTCCAGAATGTTGGCATCCGGGCGTTTTTTAACATTCAGGCTCACCACTTCCTGATCCTGAATATCGGCGGCCGGTACTTCCGCGATTTCCCCGTTTTCATCAACCTTATAGGAGCGCAGCCGGGAGTAGCTTTCGCGGTCTTCGAACCCAAAATAGACTTCGGCTACGTCGCGCATATACACCAGGCCTTCGGGCTGCTGGCCATTTTGTTGCCCGCCGCCGCTACCAGCCCCGCCGGCAATAACCAGATCATTAATTTCTTCGGGGTCGTTAAACTCGCCGCTCACCCGCAGCAGATAAGTCATGCGGTCAACATCCATAGTGCCGCCGGGAACCGTCAGGTTTTGTCCCTGAATAGCACTTACGAGCGCTTGTAGCGGAATCCCGTAGCCATTCAGGGCGTCTAAATCCACATCCACACGCACTTCCCGGTTCACGTTTCCGATGATGTCCATCTCGCGCACATCCTGCAAGGCCTCGAGCCGGTCTTCGAGCCGTTCGGCGACTTCGGTAAGCCGCGAAACCGGATAATCGGCGGCCAGGTTAACCGTCAGAATAGGGAAGTCATCAAAATCAATTTCGTTAATGACGGGCTCCTCAATATCATCGGGCAGCTCGGCGCGGGCTAAGTCCACTTTTTCGCGCACGCGCTGACTGGCCACTACGCTGGAAATGTCGAGGTCGAACTCCACCACAATACTGCTAACGCTCTCCAGAGTGGTCGATCTGATTTCATTTACCCCGTTTATGCCCTGCAGCTCCCGCTCTATGGGCTGGGTGATGAGGGCCTCCATATCCGTAGGGCTGATGCCCGGATAAATGGTGTTTATGATGAACGTTGGAATATTTATTGAAGGATTGGACTCCTTCGGGATGGCGCTGTAGCTGTAAATACCAGCGGCAAGCAAGATGCCGGTAAGCACCACCATAACGATGCGGTTCTGAATCGTAATTTCGTTGAGTTTCATAGACGGAAATAGCTGGCCGGGAAGCCCGGCTGGGGTGGGAATGAGCGGAGGGAAATTAGTCGAAACGTACGACGGGGCGATCATTGCGCTGCAGGCGGCGGGCGCGTTCATCGCTGTTTTCATTGGCGATAATATTGAGGCGGTCGCCCACGCTGATGTTGCTCATGCCGGCCACAATTACTTCATCGCCGGCCGATAGACCGCTAAGTACCTCTATAATGGGCCCCGTAGCCGTGCCGGTTTCTATTTCCACCAGCTCGGCTTGCTTATATCCGTTTCCATCTCCCTGCGGCCGGGCAACAAATACGTTAAGGGACTCTTCATCCCGGATAATGGCCGTTCTTGGAATAATGATGGCTTCTTCGATCGTACGCCGTTTCAGCCGTAAATTAACAACCATATCGGGTTTGAGGAGTCCCTCGCGATTGTCCAGCTCTATTTCTATTTGGTAGGTACGTAAATCGGGATTAATGGTGTTTCCTGCAAAGCTGATTTCGTTTTCGAGCTGCTCGCCTCCGTAGGCGGCCAGGTCTATGAGTGCGGTGCTGCCTGGCCCGATTTCACGAATGTAGCGCTCCGGCACGCCGCCTGTAATGCGCATGCGCTGGCTGTTCACCAGCCGCACAACCGGCATGCCCGCGCTTATAAGCTCGCCGGCGCTAATCATGCGCTGCTCAACGCGCCCGGCAAAGGGCGCGCGGATGGTGGCATCTTCGAGCGCTTTGCGGGCCTGATCAAGCTGTGCTTTTGCCGCGTCGCGGTCGGTACGGGCGGCGCGGAAATCCTGCACCGAAACCACTTCATCTTCGTAGAGCGGCTCCAGGCGATTCACGGTTTCTTCGGCAAATTCATAGCTGGCTTCGGCCGCATCAAGATTGGCCCGCAACGTACGTTTATCCAGTTCAGCAATCACATCACCGCGCTGCAGGCGGGCCCCGCGATCTGCGATAGAGAGTACCTGAGCCCCTACTTCGGCCGAGATGACAGCATCATCGATGGCTTCGGCCGAACCCGAAACGCGTATAAACTCATCAAAGGCATCTTCTTGCAGGGTGATGGTTTCGACGGCGATTTCGCGCACGCGCTGCGATTCGTCGTTCTCTTCTTCGCCGTTAATCGGGGTATCTTCATTGCAGCCCGCGAGGGAAAAGAGTAGCAGGGCCGGCATCATCATAAAAAAAGAAAGGTATTTCACGGAAGCAATTATATTGGTTAGGGTGATAAAGTTCTGGGGCGGGAAGTTGAGCAGTGTTAAATCGGGCTATAGATTTGGCAAAGCCTGGCCAAGGGCGGTTTCGTAGGCGCTGAGGGCTACTTTATAGTCGTATATGGCCGAAAGGTAGTTGAGCTGGCTTTGGTCGAGCAGCGAAGAAGCCTGGCGTTCTTCCAGCGCAGTACCCAGGCCCTCACGAAGCCGCATAGAGGCAATATCATAGTTCAGTTCGGCCTGCTCAATATTGCGCTGCTGGCTTTGAATACGGCGATAGGCGTTTTCAAGATTTCCGAGGGCTTCGCTGAGCTCTGCGTAGATGGAGTTGCGTAGCTGCTCCCTGTTGAGCTCGGCCCGGCGGCGCTCAATACGGTTTTGGGCTACCTGAGAGCGTGTCCGGAAGCCGTCAAAAATGTTCCAGTCAAGCTGAAGCCCTACGCTTACGGCTGGGTTCCAGTAATTGCCGTCGAAGAATCCGTTGGTGCTGCTTTCAAACTCAAATTCTTGCTCCGGAATACGGTTCACCACTTCGCGATT
>JBMCPG010000111.1:0-5745 GCA_048626035.1 Cyclonatronaceae bacterium | reverse complement strand
ATCACGGCCGCATCATCCTGAAACTCCGGCGTGGGTTCAAGCATATTGCGCAAAAACACCAGCTCCAGACTCAGCTCGCTCCAGGCCTGTTCGGCGCTTAGTTCTTCGAGCAGGCTGAATTGCTCTTTCGCCTCGTCGGTCCAGTAAGATTCAAAAGACTGAAGTTCGGCAAGCGCTTCTTCTATTCCGGCCGCGTTCCGGCTCCTGACGGCCAGGCGTGCTTTTTCATATAATACCGCCTGATTTTCGGGTGCGATGGCATACAAGCGCTCCAGCACTTCGTTGATGCGCCCGGCGTTTGCGGCTTCATCCTGCCGCTCCAGCGCTTCCAGCAGCGAAAATAAGATGCGCGGATTTTTGGCATGATTGGCCGCTTCGGCGGCGCGGGCGGCCTCGTCATAAAACGAAACGGCCGCATCTATATCGCCGATGCGGGCGCTGTACATGCCCGAAAGATACAGCACTTCCGGCTGCCCCGGCGCGGCTTCGCGGGCCTGGGAAAACCGTTCGCCGGCCAGATCAAAATTCCCCTGCCGCATGGCAAATACGCCCAGATTGGCCCACGCGGCGGCTTCTTCGGGAAACTGCCGGGCAATTTCATTCATCTTGTTGAAGGCAAAACGAGCCTCATCGGTTTCGCTGGCGGCCAGGCTCACGTAAAAATCGGAGACGGCCTGCCGGTATTCTTCCGATTCGGGGCCGGGCTTGGGGTCTTCCTGAGAGCAGGAGACCGTGAGCAGGAAAAAAACGCTTAAAAAAACTAAGATGTAGCGCATGTGCATATACGAAAATTCCGGAAGATTATATGATTTGGTGCAGGGTGAAAGCATTTTGAAGCGAAAGCTGCTGGTCGCGCGGGCATCAGTTTTGCGCCCGGAAGAACAGCGGCGCGGCGTTGTTGCGGGCCACGAAATAGCCGGGGCCGTCCCGATGCTGAACCAGCCGCATGCCCCGCAGCTCGCCGGGCGCATAAAAGCCGCTTTCCTGAAGCGAAAGCGCACGGAAAGAGCCGTCGGTGTTGGCCCGTAAATGCAGCCCGTAGCCGGAGCCCTGCTTCCCGCCGGTGCCGGGCTTCACTTCATGAAGATTTCCGCCCAGCAGAATATCGGCCTGCGGATCGGTATCGGGCGCCTGATAGGTTTCGAGCGCCATCACCGGAAAGGCCTGGGCTTCTACCGGAAAAGGCTGCCAGCGAAAGCTGCCGGGCTCATTTACGTAAATACCGGAGCGCAGTTCGGTGATTTCATGGCGCTCGGCTTCGGCGATTTCCTCTTCGCCAAGCAGCTCGCTTAAAGTTTTGCTTGCAAAATCACGATAACTGCTGATGCGGGACGTCAGAAACGGGAACTCCAGCAGCAGCTCGTCGAGGCGATCGAAGGGGTACAGCCCGCCCTCGCGCTCGACGGCCATCACCGCTGAGTTGCGGCCGTCTTCGCCAAATTCATTAATTAAAAGATGCATGGGCGATTCCTTGCTGGCCTGCAGGCGGCTGCCGGTGCCAAAATTCCCGGCGATGATATCGAGCCGGCCGTCTCCATTTACATCCCGCAGGAGAATACGCTGCCAGAGACCGCCGTCGAATCCAAGATTCAGCTCCGTGCTGATGTTCTCCATGCGCCCGCGCTCTTCATCGTAGGAGAATACCTGAATGGGCATCCATTCGCCGGCAATGACCAATTCCGGGCGGCCGTTTCCGGTGAGGTCGCCGAATGCAGCATCGGTTACCATGCCGATATCGGGAAGTTCGGGGAGCAGCTCTTCGGTAGCGTTGCGGAACGTACCGCCGCCTTCATTCAACAAAATATAGCTGCCCGGCGAGCGTCCGTAATTCCATGGCACCGAGCGGCTTCCGATAAAAATATCTTGCGCGCCGTCGCCGTTGATATCGGCCGTTTTCACCACCGCCCCGTTCAGATACATCAGCGGAAGCGCGTCTTCGGCCTTGCGCAAACGCCCGCCTTCGTTGAGGTAGAGCCGGTCGATGAGCGCTTCTTCGTCATCCACAAATTGCCCGCCGCCCGAAACCACGTATAAATCCAGCTCTCCGTTGCCGGTGGCATCAAAAAAATGGGCATGTACATCTTCATAGATCGCATCGGCGGCAAAAAGCTCCGGCTGAAGTTCCGAAAAACTTCCATCAGCATCTTGGGTGAGCAAGCGCCCCGGCTGACGATACCCGCCGCCGAGATAAACTTCATCCCGGCCGTTTCCGGTGAGGTCGCCGACGGCCAGCGCCGGGCCTTGCGTAGAAAGTTTGTAGGGCATGAGCGGCTCCCGGTTAAAATCGTTGAAGCTGTTTTCCCGATGCGCAAATGCCTGCAGATTGCTTTCTTCGCCGGAACGCTGGCGCAGCAGGGCATCATCATAGCCGCGATGCAGCCGGTCGTAATCGAATTGTCCGCCAGCCTCGAGCTGTTCCAGAGTGATGTGCGCATTGGCCGAAACCTCTTTCAGGGTTTGGTACCGCCCGTCGGGCCAGATAACCAGCAGAGAATCGACGCTCCCGTGGCCGCCGATTCCAAAATGAAGCCGCTGCTGCACCGACGACTGAAATCCGCGCGTGGGCATCTGCTCCTGATACATCATCTCATCATCTTTATACAGCAGCACTTTTGCCCCGATACCACGAGTGTTCGCACCGTCGCCCTCAAGTGAAACCTGAAGATAGTTGCCGTTCATTTCCGCACCGGTATTCTGATAAATATGAGACGACGAATTCAGGTTATTGACGATCAGATCGAGCTGCCCGTCGTTGTTGAAATCGGCGTAGGCCGCGCCGTTGGAGATCACGGAATGCGAAAAGCCCCACGCCCGGCTTACATCCTCAAAATCCAGGCCGCCCTTATTTTGGTACATGTAGTTCGGCACATTGATGGGCGGCAGGTTTTGCGCGGCTTCAAACTCGGCCCGGGCTACTTCGGCCGAATCGCCCGCCTCCCGCGCCTGCCGCAGCCGGGCGGTCATATCCAGATCGTTAGGGCGGCCGGGCATGCCGTTGGTTACGAAAATATCCTTAAATCCACTGTTGTTAAAATCGGCCATTAATGCCGCCCAGCTCCAGTCGGTGCGGGCAAGCCCCAGAGAAAATGCCATTTCGCTGAACACGGGCATGCCGTCGGGAGAGGGCCCGCGATTGATTTGCATGGTGTTGCGCGCGTTCTTCTGGCCAAAGCCGAAATCCCGCTTGGTTTTGGCGATGGGATGCAGGTCCGGCCCGCCCGAACGCATAAAGCTATCGTAATCCTCGGCCATCATATCGAGCGAGAAAATATCGACATAGCCGTCGTTGGTGAGGTCGGCAATATCGTTGCCCATAGACGAGCGGCTGGTTTGGGAAACCGCATCATACAAGCGCTCAGTGAAAGTGCCGTCGCCGTTGTTGATGTAGAGATAGTCGTCTTCGTGGAAATCGTTGCCCACATAAATATCGGGATACCCGTTGAGGGTGAGGTCGCTGACGGCCACGCCCAGCCCGTAGCCCAGCGCGCTGCTGCTGATGCCGGCCTCTTCGGTTACGTCGGTGAAGCGCTCGCCATCGTTGCGGAACAGGCGGTCGCCGGCCATGGCATCCGGCTGCTCCCGAAGCCGCGCGGCCTGCCCGTAGGTGCGGTCGCTGTGAAACGAATGATTGAGCAGAAACAAATCGAGGCGGCCATCATTATTGTAATCGAGGAAGGCCGCCTGCGTGGAATAGCCTTCAAAATCCAGGCCATATTCGGCGGCCCGCTCGGAGAACGTCATGTCTCCATTATTGATAAAGAGCTGATTTCGGCCGGACTTCACCAGGTAATTGGAGTGGCTCACGTAAATATCCAGAAACCCGTCGCCGTTCACATCGGCCATAGTAACGCCGGTTGACCAGGAGCCCGGCGTATGGATGATGCCCGCTTGCTCGGTTATATCCTCAAAGCGGAAATCGCCCTTGTTTTCAAACAGGCGGTTCGGGCCGTCGTTGGCCGTCAGGAAAACATCCGGCAGGCCGTTATTATTGAGGTCGCCTACCGCGACGCCGCCGCCATCATAGAAATACAAATATTTCAGAATGTGAAATTCCGGCGTGTTTTCGACCGTATTGGTGAAGTCCAGGCCGGTGGTTTCGGTATCGAGGCGCTCAAACAGTTCGCCCTTGTAGCTGTATGAGGGCGGCTCATTGTTACACCCCGCAACAATAAGGCAGCAAAGAACAAGCGAAAAGGAAAACAGATAAAAACGATTGATAAAAGCGGTTTTTGAAAATTCAGGACGCATCATAAAAAGGAAATCGAAACAAGTAGCGGCGGTTCGGCCAGCGGGCATTCGCCCGGCTTGTGGCGCACGGGGCAGAAACCGTTGAGTATAACGAAAAGTGGAACCCGGCTGAAACAGGTATAATAGCAGGTTTGGCAGCTTTGTACAACATACTATCGCCAGGGCGAAAATGCTGCAGCGATTTTAGAAGCGTGCAAAAGTTTGCACGTTTTTATTTCCCCGGCCGGGATGGCTTGTATAAATTAAAAGCGCTTCCAAATAGTTCACTTTTTTTTACATTATGCTGTTTCTCAAACCGGCCGTATGAGCAATCCGGCTGTATCTACTAACTAAGCAAGAGGATGCCATTCTATGCTCGAACCCAGCATTGCGGTTATCGACTACATCATTATTGGCCTGTATTTCCTCTTTGTGATTGGCCTGGGGCTATATTTTAAAAATAAGCACAGCTCCGAAGACGACTATTTCATGGCCGGCCGCTCGCTTACCTGGCCGGTGATTGGCTTTTCGCTGTTTGCCTCTAACATGGGCAGCATCAGCCTTATCGGCCTGGCCGAAAGCGGTTATACCACCGGCTTTGCCGTATTCAGCTACGAATGGATGGCTACGTTTGTCCTGATTCTGTTCGCTGTTTTTTTTCTGCCGTACTATCTCAAAAATAAGATTTACACCATCCCCGAGTTTCTGGAGCGGCGGTTCAGCAGTTTTGCCCGTTATTATTTTTCAGGCGTTACCATTACCCTCAACGTGTTTGTGGATATTGCCTCGGGGCTGTATGCCGGGGCCATTGTGGTGAAGATGGCCTTCCCGGAGCTGTCGATTGTGGCTATTATCTGGGCTATTTCGCTGCTGGCGGGCTTTTACACCCTGCTCGGCGGGCTGGCTTCGGTGGTGTATTCCGATACCGTGCAGGCCATTATGCTGGTGGGCAGCTCTATTTTTGTGAGCGTGGCGGGCTTTAATATGGTGGGCGGCTGGGAAGGAATTACGGCTTCGGTGAGCGCTGAGCACCTGAGCATCATTCGCCCGGCAAGCGACGAAAACCTGCCCTGGCCGTCGCTGTTTTCCGGGGTGTTTCTGCTGGGCTTTTACTTTTGGGTAACCAATCAGTTTATCACCCAGCGGGCGCTGGCGGCCAAAGATACGCGGCAGGGCCAGTGGGGAGCGCTGTTTGCCGGCTTTCTGAAACTTTCGACTTTATTTATTATGGTGCTGCCGGGCGTGATGGCCATCACCCTTTTTCCCGATCTGGAGGAGCCGGTAAACGCGTATCCGGCTTTAATTTACAGCTTGCTTCCCGCCGGACTGCTGGGCATTACGCTGGCCGGGTTTATCGCCGCGCTGATGTCCAGCGTGGATAGCGGCCTGAATGCGGCCTCGACGCTCTTCACCTTCGATTTCTATAAAAAATTCCGTCCCGAGGCCACGCAGGAGCAGACCATGAAGGTCGCCCAGATCGCCATCGGCGTGCTGATGGTCGTTTCGGCCCTCTGGGCG
>JBMCPG010000110.1:0-5758 GCA_048626035.1 Cyclonatronaceae bacterium | reverse complement strand
TCTTCGGGCTGCACGTCGGCGCGGAGCTGTGCAAACAGTTCCGGCTGTTCGGCATCCAGCTTTTTGCCTTCCGCGATAATGTCCTCCATGGTCGAAAAATCTTTCCGCGCGCTGGAAATCATGCACACGACTTCGAGCTGCTTCACCTGTTTATAGTAGGGCGCGAAGTTTTCAAAAATAGAATCCTGAGAAAAAAAGTACATGCGTGCGCCGGAGTCTTCCAGAATAAACTTAATCTGGTCGCCCGGCTGCGTGGTATAAATAGGCACGTTGATGGCACCCAGCGATAAAACGGCCTGATCGACCATCATCCATTCTACCGAGTTTTCGGCATGGAGCGCTATTTGATTGCCTTTGCGTATGCCCCGGCCGTGCAGGCCCAGGGCAAGGGCACGCATTTTGGAATAAAAATCCTCAAGGCTGGTTTCAATCCATTTCCCCCCGCGCTTGGTAGCGCCAATAAGCCCCGGCGTGTTGGTCTTGCGACCGGCTTCGGCGATATCAAAAATAGGGACAGGCGTAAATTCCGTGTTCATAAAATCGAGCTGTTAGGATGATGGGTAAAAGGCCACTAAGCATTACGTTAAATCCAAAAAGATTCTAAATGCGCGCCAAGGCGGAATAGAAAACCCTGTTAGTCTGTTAATATAAGCTATCTGTCAGGCTACAATAATGATAAGAATATCTATTTTTACACATAGTTTCAAAATTCAAAATGAAAATCGAGAAAGAATTGAAGTTGGCCGTAAGCGCTTTTTTGGAAAATCAACCGCAAAATATGGGGCACGCGCTGGGCATAGAGTTCACGGAATTGTTTCGCAACCGGGTATGCGCCACGATGCCGGTAAACGAAAATACGAAGCAGCCTATGGGCCTGCTGCACGGCGGCGCGTCGGTGGCCCTGGGCGAGACGATTTGCTCGGTGGCGGGCTGGCTCAACCTCAAGAGCGATGCGCAAACGGCCGTCGGGCTGGAGATTAACGCCAATCATGTGCGGGCCGTGCGCAGCGGCGTCGTGAAAGGCGTGGCTACGCCCATACACCGGGGCAGTCAGACCCAGGTCTGGAAGTATGATATTTTTACGTCCGACGATAAACTGGTGTGTACCGGCCGCTGCACGCTGGCGATTGTCGGCAAAAGCAGAGGCTGAGGCTGAAATAAAAAAGCCTTCCCGAAAGAGGAAGGCTTTTTTATGATAGGCGATCTTATTTTTGCGCCGCTTTATACGGCTGCTTTCACAATTCCACTTCGTTGCATACGAAATCGCCCTGATTGCCCTGCTGCGGCTTCACAAAAACGGCGGCGGTGAGCGGCGGAAGGCTCACCTTGCCCGTTTGGGTGATGCGCGCCGAGGCCGCACCTGCATCCGAACCGCCAGCCAATACCGGATGAAGCTCCAGCCCCCGCAGACTGGTTTCAAATTCCTGCGGCTCGATATGGGCGTTAAACATTATTAAAATGCCGTCGTGGGCTGAGTCCAGATCCGCGCCGGCGCAGTTTCCATCGGAAATGGTCATGGCAATGATGCCGGCCTGCTGCTCCGGCCCAACGTTATGATAGGCCACCCGGCGATGGATATCGTCGGCTTCGGCCAGGCGAAAGAGCGGCGAACTGTAGCGCACGCGCAGCTGCTCTTTGAAAATTTCGTGGGCCTGCTCCAGATGCCCTTTTTGGACATCAATGGCCGGGTTGGTGAGGAATCCGCGCTGGGCTTCCCAACGCTCCTGATTGTCCTGCGCCGGCGGCAGACCCCGGCCCCAGTTGTGGCGCTGCATGGTGAAATCCACCTCGTTGAACCAGTCGCCGGAGTTGTAGCTGTTGCGATCCATCGACTTGGAGCGGAGAATATCCGTGCCCATGTGATAAAAGGGTACGCCCTGTCCGTAGGTGATGAAGGCCTGACTCAGCATGTGCACCCGCACCCGATCATCAGTATTCATCTCAAAAGGAAGTTTGGCCTGTGTGTTGTCCCAGAGCGTTTCATTATCGTGCTTGTCGATGTAGTTAACCGATTCCTGCGGCCGCCCGGCATAGCCGATATAATCGTGCAGCCCGTCCACCGCATCACCATTTTTATTGATGTAGGGATACGAGCGCAGGTTGCCGGTCATGCCTACGCGGATGCGGTCGGCCTGGTCGAGAAGTTGAGTACGCCGGGTTTCGGCATCATTTTCGTCGGCTTCGTTGGGGAATAAAAATTGGCCGTTGGTAAAGCCCTGATTCCGCCCGCTTCCGGTAAAATTGCCGCCGCGTATGGCATCCCGGCTGCGATCATTGAAATTGCCGATGCCGGTTTCATTCATATTAAACTGCGTGGCCTGCTCAAAAATGCGGTTATCGGCTACTTCGCCGAAGTTCCAGCCTTCGCCATACACGTAAATATTTTTGCCGTCCACGCCGTGTTCTTCGAGCGTGAGGGCGGAAAGCTCCTCCATCAAACGCTGCATTACGGCTTTAGGATGATGGCCCATGAGGTCGAACCGGAAGGAATCAACTTTATATTGCTGCGCCCAGAAGAGTACGGAATCGATGATGAGCCGCTCCATCATATAATATTCGGCGGCGGTATTCGGGCAGCAGGTGGAGGTTTCGATGGCCCCGCTGCGCGCATCATAGCGCTGATAATAGTTCGGAACCACCCGGTCGAGTACCGAGGTGCGGGTCAGGCCGTGGGCGGAGGTATGATTATAGACAACATCCACGACCAGCTTCAGGCCGATTTCATCCAGGGCCTGTACCATCTCGCGAAACTCGCGAATGCGCGTAACGCCGTCGGGATCGGTAGCATAGCTGCCCTCCACGGCGTTAAAATGAAACGGATCGTAGCCCCAGTTGAAGCCGTCGATATCGGCCAGGTCGGCATCGTTATCCGGAAGATGATAGGGCTGCTGAATAGCTTCATTTGCCGGATCTTCGGCGGCCAGTTCTTCAAACGCCTCGTAAATCGGAGTATCGCCGAAGCGCTCGCAGTACTCCTGGAGGGCTTCCGGCTGATCCAGAGCGGCACATAACTGACTGTAAGACTGATGCAAATCCACGCGCATATCACGTGCCTCAATAACCGTGGTGATATCGTTTACCGGCAGCAAATGCAGGTGCGTGATGCCGGCCTCGCTGAGCATTTTGAGATGACGCATGCCGTTGGAAAGCGCCCGGCCGCCTTCGCCGTTGTGCGTAAACGCTTTAAAAGTACCGCGTTCATTTTCGGGCACGCTTTCATCGAACACGCTGAAATCCCGCACATGCCCTTCATAAAGCGTGATGTCGGTTGCGGCCGGCAGCGTTTTCTTGAGCGCGTCCCAGCCCTCAGGTTTGAGCTCCGGATCGTTTGCTATATCTACAAACTGGCTGAACTGGCTATCGGTAGATAAACTTACAGAATACGGATCGGTAACTTCATACTCGTTTAGCGCATCGTTTTCACGATGATAGGCGCGGATATAAAGCCGGTAAAATGCCCGATCCCATGCTTCTGCCGGACCCGAGAAGGTCCACACGCCGGTTTGGGTATCATAATCTTCAGCATCTACGGCAGCCGTTTCGTTTTTATCGGCATCGTAGAGCCGGAGTTCGAGAAGTTGCGCCGTTGGTGCCCACACGCGCAGGTGGATGTTATCGTCTTCGTATTGCAGGCCAAGCGGTTCGTCGTGGGCAAATAAATCGTCGATTACGCCGGGAAACTGCACCCGCGTGGCGGTAATAACCGCATCATTTTCATCGAAGGCGAGGGCGACAAGCTGCCCTTTCAAGGCTTCGGCGATGGTTTCGCGGCCGGCCTCAAGCTCAAACACGGGCCAGTCAGCAATATGGCGATTCTGATCGGCAAACGCAGGATCGAGGGTCGTTTCGGAAGGCGTAAAAGGAATAATTTCGCCGCCTGAAACCTGGCTTTTTTCCACTGTTATGGCTGCCTCAGGGCTGTAGCGCAGCTCGTAGCGGGCGGCCTCGTCGAGGGCTTCATCGTCCCATAAAAGTTGATTGGAAGCTACCCAATGTGCGGCCGCACCCCGGATTTCAGAAGTAGCTTGTTCGTTCATGCGATCGCAGTTTTGGAGAAATAGCAGGCCTGCCAGCAGCATCAGGCCAGCCGTTATTTTGCTAAATAGGTTCATGATAAAAAATTGAGGCGTAAAACGTTCGGGATAAAAAAAGTTGAGGACTTGAAGGGGAGCCGCTTCCTTATGTAAGCGGTTACATAAAGGTACTAAAAAAAATGAATACGGGCTACTTTTTTGAATTCAGCTTTGCGGCGCTTCTTTTTATACGGCCGTTTTACGTACTCGCAAGTTTAGCTTGCAAGCCGCTACCTGACACCGGCTCCGAGAGCTTCTGAGCGCGTTGTATAAGGTGCATTATGTTAAGCAGGTGTTATAGCCCCGCTTTTTTTGCGGCCAAGGTTTACTATTCGCAAAAGCAGGCGTTTTTAACTCTTTTATCCATCATGCATCCTGCCGGCCCGTTTATACCGTTGTTCAAAACTCCTGCCTGTTCTGATCTACCACTTCCTGCCAGATATGGCCGAAGACCGATTCCATCACCGGATAAATGGTTTGCCGCTGCAAACCGACGTCCATGCGCTCTTCATCCGATGGAATATAAAACCGCGCTCCGTCGGCGGCGATGAGCGCCAGGTTTGAGGTCTGATTTTCTTTGCCAATAAAAATCGTTTCGCTTCCCCGGCGTCCGGCGATGCGTACCTCAACTTTGAAAACCGGGCCGGGATGCACCACATTAAGCGTTCGCACCCTATAAATCTCGATGGCTTCTACTTCAAAAACAACATCAGCATCTATGGCCGAGTCGCTGAGCTGCATGGCTTGTGGCGTATTTTCGTAGGCCCGCAGCGTTTTGCCGAGCGCGCTTCGCATAAGTGAATCGGCCGTTTCGGCGCGCAATTCCTGCATCAGCGCGGAATTAAGGCGGTCTTCATCCAGCTCAAACACGCCCTCCTCGGGGGGCTGAACGTAAATACTGCGATTCCCGATGCGCGGATCATCAACCAGCCAGCCGTTGGAAGAGCAGGCGGAGATCATAAAAATCAAAACCAGGAAAGCGAAAGCAGCCTGCAGCCACGGGCGCATAAAATCGAGCATAAAGAAAAACTTATGTGATAAAAAAAGAAAGCATAAAATACGCGTTCCGGAGTTCAATTCTATATATCGGATCTGCGATATTCAGACTCGGGAAGCCGGCCTTTATGTTTGGCAGCAGAGCCAACGGCATGTTTCCGGATCACAAAGCAGCGCAACAAGTTCGCAGGAAAGAAGCTGTTATGATTTTTTCCGCGTTTTCCGCAGTACTTTTTCCCGCTGCGCCCGACTTTTGCGCATGGCCTCTTTGATATCTTTTTCCATTTGTGCGGTATTTTGCAGGGTGATGCCCTCCGAAATCGCATAGCGGGTTATGAGCATATTCAACACCCGGTCGTTCAGCGGAACGCCGCCGCTGCCCGAAAATCGTTTCCAGAGCGCTTCGGAAGCGCGGCGCAGCAGCCCGAAGCGGAACAGCAAAAAAAGCACAAAACCGGCCGCCAAATGTCCATAAAGCTGCTGCATCCCAAAATAAGAAAGCGGCCCGACGGCCAGCAAAAGCTGGAATATATCATAGCCCAGAAGCTTCATAAGCGGGGTCGCAACCGGTGTTGCCAACGCGCTTTTATTCAGATGCCACAAGGTGCCGCCGGCTACGGAAACCAGAACGGCGGGCAGCACAGGGAGCAGCATCAGACTCAGGAGCGAGAGCAGGATTCCGACGCCAT
>JBMCPG010000109.1:0-5803 GCA_048626035.1 Cyclonatronaceae bacterium | reverse complement strand
CAAGCTGGATACAAGTAAAATAAAGGCGCTACGAACAGATAAAAGCATAATATGATGTACGTTAGGGAAGGTGATGATGTGCGGTGGAAACTACGTTATTTTCAGTGAAACATACTTTTTATACGGGAGAAAAAACCGCCTTCCGATTCCTTTTGTTTCAGCGGATCAAAATGATCGGCCTCCTGAAGCTGCTCTATGATGCGGCGTTCTTCCTCGGAAATTTTGGTAGGAATAAAAACATTGACCCGTACATACTGATCTCCCCGCCGGGAGGAATTCAGCGTTTGTATGCCTTTTTCTTTCATTCGCAGGAGCTTTCCGGACTGCGTGCCGGCCTCAACTTTGAGCTTCGCTTTGCCCTTCAGCGTCGGGACTTCTATCTGCGTACCCAAAACAGCTTCGGGAATACTGATCTGCATATCATAATAAATATCATCGCCCTCACGCTCAAAAAACTCATGTTCTTTTTCCTCCAGCATAACGATCAGGCTACCAGCTTCTCCGCCGCGAATGCCGGCGTTACCTTTGCCGCGCAGCGTTATATAATTACTATCCTTAACGCCGGCCGGAATTTTAACGGTGATGGTTTCTTCGCTGCGCACGCGGCCTTCCCCGCTGCACTTGCCGCATTTGCTTTTAATTGTGCGGCCTTCGCCGTTGCAGGTGGGGCAGGGCTGCACGTTCACAAATGAGCCAAACATCGTTTTGGAAACCTGCCGGTACTCGCCGGTACCATTGCAGGTATCGCACGTCATGAAATCGTTTTCGGTTTCGGCGCCGGTTCCGTTGCAGGCATCGCACACGATATACTTTTTAACCTTAAGCTTTTTCTCAACGCCAAAGGCAATTTCCTCAAGCGAAAGCTTGATACTTATTTTCATGTCGTTTCCCGGCACGCCTGCACTTCGGCGGCCTCCGCGCTGCCGCCCCCGGCCGCCGAAACCCATATCGCCGCCGCCGAAAATATCGCCAAACCGGCTGAAAATATCTTCAAAATCCACGTTCTGGAAGTCTGGTTCTCCGCCAAATCCGCCGGCTCCGCGCATACCTTCGTGGCCAAACTGATCGTAGCGGGCCCGCTTCTGATCATCTTTCAATACATCAAACGCTTCGGCTGCTTCCTTAAATTTTGTTTCCGCACTCGGGTCGTCGGCATTGCGGTCGGGATGGTATTGCATGGCTTTTTTCCGGTAAGCCCGCTTAATTTCATCTTTTGACGCGCCTTTTTCTACGCCTAAAACTTCGTAATAATCTCGTTTACTCATGGAAAGCTAACTGTTTTACTCCTGTGCGGTAATTTATATAATGATGGGATTCAAGACAAAATGGCGGCTGCATTAAAATTATTGCAGCCGCCATTTATATATGAAATAAATATATGAAAGGGTTGCTACTCGCTTACAATTACTTTAGCGTGCCGAATCACTTTTTCGCCCATTTTGTAGCCGGGCTCAAGCACCTGAAGCACCACGTCGCTGCCGGTTTTTTCATCGGGCGCGGGCTGCCGCAGCAGCGCATCGTGCAGGTTCACATCAAAAGGTACGCCGCTTTCATTTATAGGCTCCACGCCATATTGTTTCATGGTAGAAAGGAATTTGGCATGTACCATTTTAAGGCCATTCATGAAAGATTCCGGCACTTCTTTTGGCACATTTTCTTCGGCCAGGCTGCGGCTCAGATCATCATAGACCGGAAGAAAATCTTTTATGGCGTTCGCTTTTGCTTCAGTAAATAATTGTGTTCGTTCGCGTTGCGTACGCTTTTTGATATTTTCAAATTCCGCAACCTTTCGCAATACCTGCTGCTTTTGCTGCTCTAATTCCTCGCGGAGACGCTCATTTTCGGCCGCAAGAGCACTATCGCCCTCGCCCGATTCCTGCTTTTGTTGTTCATGCACTTCACCCTCCGTTGTTTCAACTTCCGGTTCATTTTGGCCGAACGTTGCGTCTTCTTCAGCTACGCTATTTTCAGAAGCGCCTGATTTTTTATCTTTATTTTTATCGGACATATTGTTCAAAAATGTTCTGAATACTGTATGGATGCTATTTTTAATGCAGTGAAGCAAATTTCATACCAATGAAAGATAAGCAAGAACCCTCGTCGTTGTGGCATACCGCCTGCTTGCAAAGAACACGTACAAGCTACCACATCAAAGGGCTAATTTTCGGTAAAAATTTCAATCATATTGCCATCCGGATCCGAAATAAAGAGAAACCGCCCGTTCTTGCGGTTCGAAGGCCCACTGAGAATGGTAACTTCATTTTCGCGCATAATTTCGGCCATTTCATCCACGATTTCCGGCTTCGGAACGGTAAAGCCAAAATGATCGACGCGGTAGTCTTTAGAATCGGGGTTATAGCTGGTTTCGGCCTCCACAAGCACAATAGTATCTTCGCGCCCCACGCGATACACGGCCATGCTGCGGCCCATTTTCCGCTCCAGTTTAAAGCCCAGTAAATCGCCATAAAATGCCTCGGCCCGCTCAATTTGATTTACCCGCAGGGTGATGTGATTTAGCCCCGAAGGCTTGAAGTTTTTGATGCTCATATCGTTTTTGGATTCAGATAATAAGAAATAGGTAAAGGAATACTGTTTTTCTGTAAAGCTTTTATATAAATTCTAAACGCATAACATTTCGGTTTCTGCGCAAGCTTTAAAGGTACTAATCATTTCAGGCAGATAAAACGCTGAAAATGCTTTGCTACGTTTCCCCCCAGGCTCGGGCTGCGGCTGCCCTTCATTCCTTTTACGGCTGCCTTAACGCCGTTAAATCCATCTTTAAACCTTATGAAAGGGCTTTTTTGATGCGCTTAATGCGCTTATATTAGGGGGCAGTGTTTATCTTCTTTTTTTACATCCAAAAATGCATTCTATGGAAACCATACTTGAATCCGGATTTAAGCCTTTAACGCAGTTTAGCGAAGACGAAGAAATGCTGCGGGAGGCGGCCGCCGACTTTGCCCAATCGGCCGTGGGGCCGCTGGTTCATAAAATGGATCAGGAAGCCAAGCTCGACCCGGAACTCATCAAACAGTTTTTTGAACTCGGGCTTATGGGCATCGAAATTCCCGAAGAATACGATGGCGGCGGCGGCAGCTTTTTTATGTCTGTTCTGGCCATCGAAGAAATTGCAAAGGTAGATGCTTCTACTTCTGTTTTCATGGATGTGCAGAACACCCTGGTAAATAACGCCTTCCTGAATTTTGGCAGCGATTTCCTCAAGAAAAAATACCTGCCCCGCCTGGCTACCGATACCGTTGGCGCGTATGCCCTTTCGGAAGCCAGCTCGGGTAGCGATGCGTTTTCCCTGAAAACCAAAGCCGAAAAAGTGGGCGACGAATACATCCTGAACGGCAACAAACTCTGGATTACAAACGGCAACGAAGCCGATATCTTCCTTGTCTTTGCGACAATCAATGCCGAAGACGGCTATAAAGGCATCACGGGGTTTGTGGTCGAACGTGGCTTTGAGGGCTTTTCTATCGGTAAAAAAGAAGACAAGCTGGGCATTCGGGCCAGTTCCACCACCGAGCTGATTTTCGAGGATTGCCGGGTGCCGGCCGAAAACGTAATCGGGGAAGCGGGCAAAGGCTACAAAATAGCCATCGAAACCCTGAATGAAGGCCGCATAGGCATTGGCGCACAAATGATTGGCATTGCACAGGGAGCGTTTAACGCAGCTCTGGCCTACAGCAAAGAGCGCAAACAGTTCGGAAAGCCTATCAGCGCATTTCAGGGGCTTCAGTTTCAGCTTTCCAAAATGGCTATAGATATTGAAACCGCCCGGCTGCTGGTGTATAACGCCGCCAGGCTTAAAGAAGCCGGCCAGCCATTTCTCAAAGAAGCCGCCATGTGCAAATATTATGCTTCTGAGGTAGCCGAACGCGTTTCATCGCTGGCTGTAGAAGTTTTTGGCGGCTATGGTTTTGTAAAAGAATATCCGGTAGAGAAGTTTTTCCGGGATTCTAAAATTGGCAAAATTTACGAAGGCACGTCTAATATGCAGCTTCAAACCATCGCGAAGCTGCTGCTCGCCTGAAGCGTATTCGTCCGCCATACCCGCATTGCTGATTAGAAAAACCGCCGCTCCGTTTCGCTTCGGGGCGGCGTTTTTTATGCTACTGCTTCGCGGTCTTAAGCGGTCTTAAAGAGTAGATTTTAAGTTCTTAAAGCCTCATATTTAATCTTGCGCGCGGGCACGGCCGGGGGCTAAGGCCGCGTTTGCAGCATTAAGCACCCATCAGAATGAGTCTTCAAATACTTAGCGCTATTCTATGTTCCATACGTCTTATATTGAAATCAGCCAGGCCGCCTTTCGCCAGAATATTAGCTACCTGAAACAAAAAATCGGGCCGGACACCGAATTTTCGTCCGTCATAAAAGGCAACGCCTACGGGCACGGCATCGACACGATTCTGCCCATGGCAGAGGAGTGTGGAGTGCGGCATTTTTCGGTGTTCAGCGCCGATGAAGCCTTGCGCGCCAGCGAAGTGCGCAGCAACGGAAGCGATCTCATGATTATGGGCATGATCGACGACCACGAGCTGGAATGGGCCATCGAAAGCGGCATCAGTTTTTATGTATTTGAGATGCAGCGGCTCGAAGCGGCAGTGCAGGCCGCCCGGAAAATCGGGCGAAAGGCGCGGATTCATCTGGAGCTGGAAACCGGCATGTATCGTACCGGCTTCGATAAAACCGAGCTTGAGCAGGCCATCACCTACCTCTTGCAGCACCCCGATGCCATAGAAATAGAAGGCGTGTGCACCCACCTTGCCGGTGCCGAAAGCATCAGCAATTATTTGCGTGTCAAAAACCAGATTAAAGCCTATGGCAAGCTCATGCGCATGATAGACAAACGCGGGCTTCCGTATAAGAAACGCCACCTTGCCTGCTCGGCGGCGGCCATTCGTTATCCTAAAACAGTGCTGGATATGGTGCGCATCGGTATTGCCCAATACGGGCTATGGCCTAATCGGGAAACCTTTATGCAGGATGTGGTCGAAAACAACCGCAACGAAATGTCGGAAGACCCGCTCAAGCGTGTTATAAGCTGGAAAAGCAAGGTGATGAGCACCAAACGCGTGCCGGCCAACCGTTTTATTGGCTACGGATCGAGCTATCTCACCAACGATGTAACCTATATCGCCACCGTGCCGGTAGGCTACACGCACGGCTTTAACCGCAGCCTCAGCAACCTGGGCCGCGTGCTCATTAATGGAAACCGCCTGCCGGTTATCGGGCTGGTAAATATGAATATGATGATGGTGGATATCACCGGCGCACAAGATGAAATTGCCAAAGGAGCAGAAGCCATCATTATTGGAAGCGACGGCAATATTGATATGTCGGTTGGCTCTTTTTCGGAACTCACAAGTAAATTAAATTACGAAACCCTGGCCCGGCTGCCGCACGATATTCCGCGCTATATTGTATGAATGATGCTTTAATTGGTGCTAATGCGGGTTTGCCGGATGAATTTTCCGGCGGCCCAGCGGCTGCCCAAAAAGCCGAGCAGCATGGCCAGGAAAAGCAGCAGGCCGCTTAAAAAATACCAGCGGCCGAAAGGCCAGCTCAGAATGCCTACTTGCGGGATGTAGGCGGGAATAAGCGTTTCAAAAAGCACCCACATGGCCCCTACGCCCAACAGCCCGGCTACAAGCCCCTGAAGCATGCCTTCGAACATAAACGGGCGTTTAATAAAACCGTTGGTGGCTCCGACCAGCTTCATGGCTTTAATTAAGTCGCGCTTGGCGTAAATGGTGAGGCGAATGGTGTTGAAAACTAAAAAGATGGCCGTGAAGGC
>JBMCPG010000108.1:0-5811 GCA_048626035.1 Cyclonatronaceae bacterium | reverse complement strand
GCTGGAAGTATTCCGGAATGCGTCCCGGAAGTCGTCCTGAAAAACGGGTTGTGCAAGCTGCGGCAATTCATCATGCCGTAATGAAACTGTCATTTAAAACATATTTGAAAAATGGAGCAGATAGCTGGGATGACCTTCTTGAAAGCCTGCCACCAGAGAAAAGTCCGGGCACAGGCCGGCTCAATATACTTTACAATACAGTCTTTTTGCCCGGTATCTACCTGCTGGGTGATTTGCTGCATTCCGTACATTTGAAAGATCACTCCTATCAATTGTGGCGTAATGAAAAATTTCAGGTGCCTGAAGAGGTCGTTCGGCCATTCAGGGAGTCCGGATTTCAAATTTCAAAAAGAGTAAAAAAGGCCGGGCTTGCCCACCAATATAAAAGATACTGCCGGGCGAGGAATTGCCATCGTTGCGAGGTATTTAAAAGTGCAATTAATCCTTGACAGATAAAATTCTTGTTTCTATCTTTGGTTTCTGTCAATTCGATGAATTGCCCGGTCGTCTAATGGCAGGACAGCTGGTTTTGGTCCAGTCAGTGGGGGTTCGAATCCTCCCCGGGCAACTTTATTTACGAGTTTTGCTTTATGAAAGGATGTGCAGCCGATGTTCATCCTTTTTTATTATGCAAAAAGGGCTATTTATATTAAAGCGGCTGCCTTAGCTCGTGTTTATGCCCTGCTGAGAGGAGCTCGTTTATCTTCCTTTTTTTGAGCAAGTGATTGTTTTCATGGCTCCTGATGTTGTTTCACTCTTCTATATTTAACCTTACACAGGCTCAGTACTTTGGATAAGCCACTTTCGATATTTGCCGGGCGCAGTAATATCGCTTTATCGCGCGCAATTGCCGAAGAATATGGCAGTATGCTGGGAGAAGTTACCATCAAAAATTTTTCGGATGGTGAGCTTTATGTGAAGTTCAAAGAAAGTATCAGGGGGGTCGATACCTACCTTGTGCAGTCCACGCCTTCGGCCGATAGCATTCTTGAACTCCTGCTCATGATTGATGCGGCCAAACGCGCCTCCTCTCATCGTGTAACGGCCGTCATTCCTTATTTTGGCTATGCCCGGCAGGATCGTAAAGATCAGCCCCGCGTTTCTATTGCGGCCAAGCTGATGGCCAATTTGCTTACCAATGCCGGTGCAGACCGCGTGCTTACGATGGACTTGCACGCTCCGCAAATTCAGGGATTCTTCGATATCCCGCTCGATCACCTTTACGCCGGAAGCGTATTTATGGACTACTTCCACCAAAACCCGATGGAAGATTTGGTGATTGTAGCCCCGGATGTCGGCAGTCTCAAAATGGCGCGTTCGTATTCCAAGCGTCTTGGTGCAGGCCTCGCCTTTGTAGATAAACGCCGCCCCCGCCAAAACGTGGCCGAAGTCATGAATATCATCGGTGATGTAAAAGATAAAAATATTTTGCTCGTAGATGATTTGATTGATACCGCCGGCACGCTCACCAACGCCGCCGACGCGCTCAAAGACCGCGGCGCAAAGAAAATTGTCGCCGCCGGCACGCATCCTATTTTATCCGGGCCGGCATATCAGCGAATCGAAGATTCATCTATCGATCTGCTGCTGGTTTCCGACACCATCCCGCTTCAGCGGCATTCCGACAAAGTGAAGGTGCTGAGCGTAGCCGGAATTTTTGCTGATGCCATCCGCCGCATTTACACCGACGATTCCATCAGCACGCTGTTTAATGATTAGGCCGGCGGCTGGTCAGACCAAGATCAAAGATTAGATAAAAATATCATACAACACCACGAAAGAGTACGGTAACCCATGAAAAAACCAAATGTAGTAGAACTTGATGCCGCCAAAAAAGAAGAAGGCCGCATTGTAAATCAAAAATTGCGCGACGAAAAGCGCGTGCCGGCTGTCGTGTATGGCCCCGGCATTGAAGGAAATGCGAGCATCTCCGTTTCGGAAATGCAGGTGGAGAAACTGCTGAGCGTAAGTGAAAAAGAATTCATTAAAGTTGAAATCGATGGTAAAGAATATCTTTGCCTGCTTTATGATGTGCAGTTCCACCCGGTAACCGACCGGCCACTGCACCTGGACCTGTACGCGACCAGCCCCGACAAGCCGGTAACCATCACCGTTCCGCTGCGTCTGCAGGGCACGCCGCCCGGCATCACCGAAGGCGGCCGGTTGTACCAGCCGCTGCGCGAAATTCAGATTAAGTGCCTGCCCGAAAATATTCCGGCCGAGTTTGTCGTGAATGTAAGCAAGCTGCAGATTGGCAACACGCTTAAAGTACGGCGCATCAAGCCTAAGAATCTGGAAATACTGACCGAAGGCCAGCGCACGATTGTCGTTATTCGGCCGCCCAAAGGCGCTACGGTTTCTATTACCGAACTGGAAGACGATGAAGATGAAGACAGCGAAGAAGCGGCTGCCGAAGCCGAAGGTGCACAAGCATAATCCGCATCTGTGCTGTATTATTGTAATTCCAAACGCCGCTTTTTTACATAAAAGCGGCGTTTGTTGTTTCTAACATGCTTTCATCTGGCTTTATGTCTGTTATTATAGGATTAGGAAATATCGGCCGGGAATATGAACACACCCGCCATAATATTGGCTTTGCGCTGGTAAATCGTATCGCGGAAGCCCTCTCGCTGGAGTTTGAGCAGGCCCGCGGGCCGTATCGCGCCGCCGAGGGACGCTACAAGGGAAAGCCCATCATCCTGCTGAAACCCAATACGCTGATGAACCGCAGCGGCGCGGCCGTAACCAAAGCCATTGTAGAGTTTAAAACAGAGCTGAAAAACTGTCTTGTTTGCTATGATGATCTGAACCTGCCGCCCGGCAAAATCCGCTTTCGTGATAGCGGATCGGCCGGCGGACATAACGGCATCAAGGATATTATTGCCCGCACCGGCACGCGCGATTTTCCACGGCTGCGCTTCGGCATCGGCCAGGATTTTCCACGCGGCAAACAAGTTGATTACGTGCTGGATCGCTTTTCGCCTGATCAACTGGAGGACATTGCCGCCGGGCTGGAAAAAGCCGAGGAAGGCGTGTACTGCTTCGCGCGCCAGGGCATTGTCCAGACCATGAATCAGTTCAATTAAAGGCTTTGCAACTCATAATTATACTTTAAGAGCCAGCCGGTTTCGCGTAACTTACGCAGCACCTACACTCCCATTCCATCAATGCCCGAGAGACATAATTTTTGATATGGCGACCGATATTTTTAAACTGATTTTTGAGCACGATCTGCGGCTGGAGCAGCTCGCCAATGAGCAGGATCCCCGCCGCGAGCTGCATCGTCCTTCCACCCTCGAAGAGTTCATGAAGCCGGTACAAACTTATTCCAAGTTTTACTTCACCGGAACACGGCTGAATGATGCCGATCCGCTGGATTCCCGGTTTGGCTTCAGCACATTGCAGCGTCATGAGGAGCTGCTTGAAGGCTTCCGCCGCGCCCTCATGCTGCACAGCGTGCATACTTCGGATGGCCTGAGCCGCGGCATGGAAGCCCTGAGTGCCGATGTAAACAGCCCGCTTGCACAGGCCAACCAAACCCTGCTGCTTTTTCCCAATGCCGCCAGCGAAGCCGCCGGTTTAAAGCTGCTGGAACAAGCTGAAATGCACGAAATTTTTAGCCGTGAGTTTTCGGTACGCGAAAAAATAAAGCTCAAGCGCCCTTTTCTGGATGCCGGCGCCTACGTGCTGTTTACCGAGCAGGCGCACCATGGGGTAGATCTGCACGTGTTCAGCAAGGTCAATATTTATGAAGCCTTCTTTGCCGAGTATAAGCCGCTGGTGCTGCCGCCGGGCGAAGGACAGGGGCAGTTTCGCTTTTTCAGCATCAACGGCAAGCGCTCCAAAAGTGAGCGGCTCTTCTATTTTGAAACCTGGAGCCTGCACCGCCCGCCGCACGGCTTTGAAGAAGTCTTTCCACAAACCACGCTGCGCTAAGGCCCGGCCCCCATCACCCTCATAAAACGGACTGTACTTGAATCGTAATCTCGTTGTTGAGCTGTTTCTGCTGCTGGTAGCCCTGATCTGGGCGCTGAATTTTTCGGTGGTGAAGTTCAGTCTGGAGCAGATCGATCCGATGAGCTTCAACTCGTTTCGCTTTGCCCTGGCCATTGGCTTTATGTACGTGGCGCTGCTTCGAAGCGGGCAGACGCTGGAAGTGCATAAAGGCGACTGGCCCAAACTCATCGGGCTGGGACTGCTCGGGCATCTGCTGTATCAAAGCTTGTTCATTTACGGCATCAACTTCACCTTTGCCGCCAACGCGGCCGTCATGCTGGGCACTATTCCCGTTTGGATCGCCGTACTGGGCCGCATATTCTTTGGATTGACCCTCAGCTGGTTCGCTATTGCGGGCGTTATCTCCACCTTTATCGGCATTTTTCTGATCATGGAAGGCAGCGCCACGGGCATCACCCTGAGTTCCGAGAATATTATTGGGGATGTGATTATTCTCTGCGCGGCCTTCGTGCTCGGGCTGTACACGCTATTTACCAAAGACATGCTCAAGCGCTACACGCCCATACAATTTACCATGCTGATGATGCTCACCGGAGGCGTGGCCGTGGTGCTGGCCGGCGTGCCCTGGCTGCTGACCCTGGATTTTGCCGCCATCAGTCCGGCCGCCTGGGGCGGAACATTATACAGCGGATTGCTTTCAATAGGCATGGCCTTTATGGTCTGGAGCTACGGCATCCGGCAGGTCGGGGCCGTACGCACCTCCACTTTCCAGAACCTGGTGCCGGTATTCGGGCTCATATTCGGAATACTAATCCTGAATGAAAAGCTGCTGATTTTGCAGTATATTGGGGCCGCCTTCGTGATTACCGGAATTATTCTGGCGCGGAAGAAACCCCGGATAAAACCGGTTAAACCCATGTAGAGCTTTAAGCTTTTCGATGTCCCTTATATGGACCGGGGCATCATTAAATGCAGTATATTTCTACACCATTTGAGGGATTAGCAAAAGATATGAGCCGTATCTTTTCATATTGTATTGCTAAGTACACTCAGAATGTAGAGTAATGGTCGTTCCCAAGCCACGCCGATCAACAAAAAACCCTAACTGAACTCAGATTAGTACATCAGATCTCTGTATTTTTACAGATTTTGCCCAATCAATCGTTTAATTTCCGATTAAATTTTAATGAAGAATCCAGACCAGCCTCAGAGCATTAACTTACTTGATATTCTCATCACAATTGCCCGGGAAAAGTGGTTCATTTTTATAACCGTTTTTATTGTTACAGCCATAGCTCTTGTGATAAGTTTAATCTGGCCAGTCACGTATAAGTCCTCATCTACCGTTATGCCGCTCAAAGAGCAGCAGTCACTGGGAGGGCTTGGGGCGCTTGCGGGAAGTATGCTGCCGCTTTCGTTCGATGGTGAAGTTCTGGGGGCCGAGCGCCTTGCCGTTATCCTTTCAAGCCGTTCAATACGCGAAGCGACTATAGAGCAGTTTGATCTTATGAAGGTCTATGAAAAAACGTATATAGAAGAAGCGCTTAATACCCTGGATTCCAACACCGAAGTAAACCTGGTGCGCGAGGGCGGCTTCGGGTTTAGTCCTATTAACGCTATTGAAATTTCTGTTACCGACAAGGAGCCAGACCGCGCGCAGGCTATTGCGTCATTTTATGTGTCTTATTTAGACTCAGTGGCAAATGACATTAATGAAACAAACAGCCGCGAACGCTTTGAAATCATCCGGCAGCGGTTTGAAGAAAATCAGAAGGATCTTGAAATAGCCGAAGAAGAGCTGAAGGCCTTTCAGGAAGAGTACGGGATTATAGATATAGAAACGCAGAGTCAGGT
>JBMCPG010000107.1:0-5884 GCA_048626035.1 Cyclonatronaceae bacterium | reverse complement strand
GCTGATATGGCTTTAACCCGGCCTAAACGCCTGGGAGCCCCAACGGGTCCGCATACCCGATTTGCAGGGTGGTGGTTTTTGATGGGCGTTTTTGGGGCGTATGGCGTGTAGAGACGCAAAATTTTGCGTCTCTACGGGGGGGATTGCAAACCGTTGGTTAAATTCACGTCAAAAATTAATCCGTGGAATTTGTTGGATGAATAAACGCGTTGGAATTGGCCTGGTGGTGGTTTTTGGATGTTTTTATTCATCGTACAACCGGCGATACGCGGATTTTCAGGCCGCGGCTGGTGTCGAGCAGGTGCTGTCGATCGGCGGTGAGGATGAGTTCTACGAGCCGGTCGCCGGGAAAGTCGAGGCTGATATCCGGGTCCATCACCCGGCGGACGTCTCCGTTCACGAGCGTGAGGCGGCGGTGCTCCGCGTCGGCCAGCAGCAGGCTGTGCCGCCGGCCCCGTTCCCGCTCCGGGCTTCCGCCTACTAAACTTACGGGTAGCCGCTCCCCGCCGATGTAGGCCATGCCGCCCCGGCCTTCCCGCTGTGCTCCCAGCACGATAATAACCGCTGCGCCTTGCTCAAATGTTTCTTCCGGGCGATTTTCCTGCTGCATGATGCGCCATTCGGCTTCATCTGTTGTGGTGAGGCGGCCGTCTTCCAGGCGGTCTATTTCCGTAAAAACATAATAAACGGTGTCGCCGGAGGGCTGGGCGCTTGCCGTAAGAGCGAACAAGAGGGAAAGGAGAAGTATGCGCATGTGGGAGTAAGGGTGATGGTGAAGGAATGTTGTTGCGGCACCGGCCGTTAGCTACGGTGTGTTGTATAAATGCAGTAATCTGAAACGCAGGCAGGCGTTTACAAATTATGATTCGGCTTTCTGCCGGCTATTGCTTAGGTTTATGAATGAGGTTCTGCTTTTGGCTGGCTGTTTAAACGGTGCTATTACATTTATTTATCGACCTGTTTTTCAATAATATAAAAGATGCGTATTCAGCTCCCGGGCGTGTGATGCTCCGGGAAGGGGCGGGATGGCAGGTCTTTATACGCTTCAGCAGAACAGCCGCGAATCTTCGTGGCAAAATAGCTGCATCCGATCAGCCTAAGACGGTCAGACAAAAGGCCGCACCGCCGGCCATGCCATCCTGTCATCCCGAACAGGCCTGCTGCACTTCGCCCGCTTTTCCGCCGGCGGATAAGCTTTTCATCCATCTATCACCTCTAAATCCCGTGATTTTATTATGAGCAACACTGTTGCCTTACTCGGCTGGAGTTTGCCAGCTATCGAAAGTGCCCAGAAAATGAACCGCCCTTATGTGGTGGTGAGCTTTCCGGATTTTGAATCCTATGCCAAAGAAAACGACATTCCGTTTGTCTCGTGGAAATTCGACGACTGGAACGAGAAGCACAATGCGCTTCAGCTTAAAGAACTGCTGGACGCCCACGGCGTTACCTACACGGTGGCCCTGTATGAAGAAACCGTGGAGTGGGCCGGCGCGCTCAATTCGCTGTACCGCGATGATCCCCGCGTGCTCAACCGCGCGTATCTGTTCCGGAATAAGTCCCTGATGAAGCGTAAGGCCATGCTGGCCGGCATCCGCGTAGGCTATTTTGAGGAAGTCTATCGCAAAGAAGATGTTGAAAAATTTATGCAGCGCCTCAACGAAGCTAACCTGCAGCTCGAGGGGGAAGAAGATGCCTGGGTGCACCTCAAACCCTTCAGTGCGGCCGGAACCGTCGGCCATAAGCTTTTGCGCAGCAAGGAAGATATCACCGAAAAGCTGGTGGATGAAGACTTCCCTTGCTTGGTGGAGAGCCACCTGCCCGGTAAAGAGTTTTCTTGCGAAGCCTTCGTTTTCGACGGCAAAATCCGTTTTCTTAACATCACCGAATATGTAAAACTGGGCTATTCCAACTTCATTCCCTGTGGCCCCGAGCTGGAGGCCAAACGGCCGCTTATCGAAGAAGTGATGCAGAAGCTGGTTGATTCATTCGGCATTCAATACGGCGTGATTCATCCTGAGTGGTTCCTGACCGAAGACGATACCCTGAGCTTTGGCGAGGTGGCCAGCCGTATTCCCGGCGGACATATTTTTGAGCTTATCGAAACGGCCTACGGCTTTGATCCCATTCAGGGGCTGATTCTCTGCAACGATCCCGATGCTACCGAAGAGGAAATCGCGGCCTTTTTCCCGAAGTCCACTTCCGATTTCCAGACCTATGCCGGCAGCGTGATGGTGTATCCCAAGCCGGGCTACGTGAAGCGGCTGAACATACCTGAAGAGCTGAAGGAAGACGGCTTTTTCGATTATCATACGCTTTATGAGCCGGCCGAGCACAAGGTTTCGGATACCCGTGAGGGCTTCGGAAATCATTACGGGACCGTCTTTTTCAAAGGGGATGACCCCATGCGCATGAAGGAACTGCTGCTGCATTATCAGGATGCGAATTTCTACGGCAGCGAGTAAATCACCCGGCACCCGGTTTCCTCTTTTTTAAAATGATGAAATCGCGCGTAGCTTAGATCATATCCTATAAAACCGGGCGCGGGCCTGTGCTCCGGGTCCGGTTTTTGTAGTTGCACAAATTCCATCATCGAAATTTTTCAGTACCCAGCCCGGCAGCGCGTATTCTACAGCGTACGGGCCCTATTTAAGCAGCGTATATCCTATGAGTACTTCCCCATCCGATTCCAGTGGCACAAGACAAGCCGCACTTTCCCAACCGCTGGCCGATAGTTTTCACAGCGGCCTCGAGGCGCTGGCAAGCTCCATCCCGCTGCGGCGTGAAGAGCGCAGCAAAAAGCTGCTCAGCGTCATCGACCGGATTCTGGAGGCTACCGGCGGCTGTGCGTTTCTCTATGAGCATATCCCGCAACTGGTGCAGGCCGGCATTTTTGAGGGCAGTATGTGGAGCGAGGCCGACAAGCTGGTGCCCTCGCTGGTGGGCGGCACGCTCAAAGCCGGCGGGCCGACCAGCATCATGGAAATCCTGAGCGAGTTGCGCATGCTCAGCATCTGGAAAAAGCGGCTGCAGGATGATGATTTCAGCCCCGAACAGGCGTTTACTTTTCTGAAAACCACCATGGTTTCCAATCTCGACCTCATTTTTCCAGACGGTTCGGAAGAGCTGCGCGGCCTCGATGAAAACACCCGCGCCAAGCTGAATCAATTGTTCAGCTTTTTGTTGCAGCACGTTACCCTGGGCCACATCCGGGAGCGCCTGGCCGAAGAAATTGAAGAAATCTGCTCGCAGCGCCCCATTGTTACAGATCGTGTCAAACATATTCTGCGCACGATTGAACGGGAAATTCCCTTGGATGATGCCCGCGCGAGCGACATCACCCTGCAAAAATATATTCACGCGGCCTTCCGCCCTACGCCGGCTGCCGAGGCCCGAAGCCCGAAAGAATACGCCGCATTCTTAGAGCAGGCCAAAGCGGCTGCTTTATGGCAGGAAGCCCGCGACAGCGGCACGCTTATGCAGCAAACCGGCCTGGTTTCGCCCTATAACGTCGCTTTAATTCGCCATGTATCAAAAGATCCGGACTTGCTCAAAGCCGCCCTGGGGCTGGATGAAGGCGGCCGGGCCGAGCTGGACAAGCATCACCGGTTTGTAAAAGAGCTCATAGATGAAGTCATCGTGGCCGAAACGGCGCGCTCCTGCTACGGGCTGGCGCAGCTATTGAACCGCAGCCTGATGTCGCATCAGCCGGTTAAAAGCGGGCTTCAGCGGCTTTTGAGCGCAGATTTACATCCCGATACGGCCGCCGCGCTGCGCACATCGCGGCCCAAAGCCAGCATCAAGCCGGTGTATGTGCTGGTAGCCGAATGCCTGGGCGTGCTGGGGCAGCCGCTGGGCATCGGACAGGGCTGGAACCCGACCTGTCAATCGGCCCGGGGCATCAGCCTGTGGAGCCGGCACGCGCCCGGAAAACTCCTCCGCATGGTGGAAACCGCTGCCAGAACGCACGACCTCACCATGCGTTTTGAGGCGCAGTTGCTCACCGCTTCATCGCTTTCCCTGGGCCTGGCCAAAACCTTTGACTATAATCTTGATGCCGTTTCGGTAGTGCTGGTGCCGCATTTAGACAAAATCTACAACCGCATGATGGAGCTGGCCTCCTACCGCCTGGAAGACCCGCACAAATGGGTGAATCCGGCGATGTACGGGCACTGGATTCCCGTTGGGTTTATGTCGGCCTACGACTATATGAGCAACAGCATCAAAAACTACGAGCGCTTCATCCGCAGCTTTTATGTTACGCATCATCCCGAATACAACGGTGGCTACAACCTGGCCTATCCGAATCCCGTGGGCATTTTTCTGACCGGCGCGAACGGCGACCTGCTGGGCTTTCATGCGGTTTCCATTCTGCGCATTGCCCGACATGAGGGCGAGATGCGGCTCTACTTCCTGAATCCGAATAATGAAGGCCGTCAGCAGTGGCAGTCCGACATCCGCCCCACGGTTTCGGGGCACGGCGAGCGGCCGGGAGAATCCTCGCTTCCGTTTCATCAGTTTGCTTCGCGCATGTACGCCTTTCACTACAGCCCGAGCGACCTCAACGAGCTCTCCAGCGTGGACGATGCCGAAGTTTCCCGGGTGATGCAGATCGCCAAAGAAAGCTGGGGCACTTCCTACACCTGGACCGACGGCCTGCCCGCGCTGTAAATGACGGCTATTTTATTGAGCAGAGCGGAAGCGATGCTGGTCATTTCGGGCTCGTGCCGCATTTCTTTCGATGGCGGGAGATTCCACCTGATGCCAGCAAAAACCTACGCCTCCAGGCGATTTTCGTGCCCCTAAAAACATCGCCAGCGCCAAAATCCGGTGGAATGACAAGCGTTGAAGAGGATTCGAAAATTTGAAGATTTGAAGATTTGAAGATTTGAAGATTCGAAGATTTGAGGATTTGAAGATTTGAAGATTTGAGGATTTGAGGATTCGAAGATTTGAAGATTTGACGATTCGCAGCTCCCAGGCCAAACCCTAAACTCTAAACCCTAAACCCTGACCACCCTGCCCACCCTGCAAAAGCCGATCATTCAATTAATCTACCTATCCCAAACACATGGTCCGTCATTCTTCCCGCATTGAGCTAAGCCTGAGCTCGCTCAAGAAAAATTTCCGCTTTATTCGCAAAAAAATTGGCCCCGATGCCATCATCTCCTCCGTGGTAAAAGCCAACGCCTTCGGGCACGGCATCGAGACCTTTGTGCCGATGGCCGAACAGTGCGGCATCCGGCACTTTGCCGTCGCTTCCAGCTTTGAAGCCTGGGAAGTGCTGCAAGCCCGCACGCAGCCCGACAGCAACGTCATGATTATGGGCATTCTCTACGAATCGGATCTGCCCTGGGTCATTGAGCATGGCGTGGAGTTTTTTGTCTATGATTTCCGCCGGCTGGAGCAAGCCCGTAATGTAGCCCGGGAGCGGGGCAAAAAAGCCATCATTCATCTGGAGGTGGAAACCGGCGGCAACCGCACCGGGCTGGAAGAAAAAGCCCTGGAGCCGGCCGTCAAATTCCTCAAAAACAATCAGGATGCGCTGCAGTTTGAGGGGTTTTGTACGCACTTTGCGGGCATCGAAAGCCTGGCGAATCAATTCCGGATTCAGCGGCAGCTCCAGACCTTCGGGCAGCTCTACAAGCGGGTGAAGCGCATCGGGCATCTGCCCCGGCTGCGGCACACGGCCTGCTCGGCGGCGGCCCTCGCGTTTCCCGAAACGGTGATGGATTTAGTGCGCGTGGGCACGGCGCAGTATGGCTTATGGCCCAGTCCCGATATTTACAACTTACATCTGCTGGAATCCGGCAAAACCAAAGATGCGCCCCTGCAGCGTATTTTAAGCTGGAAAACCGACATCATGCACATCAAGGATATCAAAAAA
>JBMCPG010000106.1:0-5894 GCA_048626035.1 Cyclonatronaceae bacterium | reverse complement strand
CTAAAGATCCGGATCATTGCAACGTATTTCAGCTCATCCGTCTTTTTGCCGATGCCGAAAAGCAGGCCGAAATCCGCGCCAATTATGAAGCCGGCGGATATGGCTATGGGCATGCCAAAAAGGAACTACTCAGCCTGCTCAGCGATTACTTTGCAGAAGCCCGCGAACGCCGCAAAACCCTCGAACAGGACCCCGACACTGTGATGGACATCCTCCGCGAAGGCGGCAAAAAAGCCCGCCAACGCGCCGAAACCGTGATGGCACCGGTTCGCGAAGCCCTGGGCATCGTCCGCTCTCAACCATAGTTTAAAACAAGAACAAGGCCTGTAGAGCTGAACAAACGTCCGGCTCTACAGGTGAATGCGCCATGCTTCAGCGCCGGTTTCAGCCTTCTTCGCTGGAATTTTCCTGCTCTTTCTTTCGGGTCTCATCCTTGGTTTTCAGGCTGTTGCCCAGCTTCTCGCAGACCGAATCGAGATACTGCCTGGCCTCGGCGCTGATGTTGCCATCGGTGTAGCTGCGCAGCATTTCGAGGGTGTCAATAGCGTAGCGGGCGGCCTGTAAATCTTCTTCCTTCTGGTTATGCACCGGATTGGGCACTTCCCCCAGATTCATGCGGGCAATCTGCTCGTGCTGCTGTACCAGCATCATAAACAGCAGCATATTTTTTTTCTCTGGCGAAAGGTTTTTGACATCAATATCCATAAGGGATTAAGCGCTTGTTTTCATATTTTAATGTGTTTGTGAGCCTGCGGCGTTGCGGTTCAAAAACGTAGTTCCGTTTTTGATTTGATGCTATGAAGTTATCAAAAATCATACCGCTGCGGTGCTATAATACAATCTTTCACCCAAAATTTTATGATGATGCCCGCCCGTTTTGCGCGGCATCCTGCTTATGATTACCATAAAGCCGTTTCAGCCCTGGCGCCCCGATCCGAAGCATATTGAAGAAGTCGCCTGTGTGCCCTATGATGTCATCGATGTTGAAGAAGCCCGCGCCCTTGCCGAAGGCCGCCCAAAAAGTTTCCTGCACGTCATACGCCCCGAAATCGATCTGCCGGAAGACACCGATTCCCACGCCGATGCAGTCTATGCCAAAGGCGCCGAAAACCTGAAGGCCCTGATCGAAAGCGGCGAGCTGCAGCACGAACCGGAGCCCGCGCTTTATGTTTATCGCCTCGTCTGGAAAGGCCGCAGCCAAACCGGGCTTTTTTCTTGCGTAAGCGTCCGGGATTATGATGAAGACCGCATCCTCAAGCACGAGCTGACCCGCCCGGATAAAGAGGATGACCGCACCCGGCACCTCATCGAGCAGCAGGCCCACGCCGAACCGGTGATGCTCACCTGCCGGGGCAGCGAGGCCATATCCCGCGAAATGAAGCGCATCACCGAAAACCGCGGTCCGCTGTTCGACTTTAAAGCCAGCGACGGCGTGCAGCATACGCTTTGGAAAGTCGCCGATTACGACGGCCTGCATCAGGCGTTTTCCGAACTGAATGCGCTTTACGTGGCCGACGGGCATCACCGCTGCAAAAGTGCTTCCCGGCTGGCCGAGCACGAGCGGGCGCAGAATCCCGATTCCACCGGCGAGGAAGCCTGGAACTATTTTCCGGCCGTCATTTTTCCAAAGGAGGAAATGGAAATCCTGCCCTACAACCGCGTAATTCATAAAGTGGCCCCGGAAACCTTCACCCGGCTGAAAACCGAGCTGAAGCTGGAACCAACCGGCACGCCATCACCATCCACAAAAGGACAGGTGTGCGCGTATTATGATGGCATCTGGTATCAATTCCGGCTGCCTGAACCCGTTTTCGGCAAGGTTGCCGATACGCTGGACGCCGCGCGCTTGCAAAAATCTGTATTTGAGCCCTACTTCGGCATCGAAAATCCGCGCACCGATACCAATATTTCGTTTATCGGCGGCATTCGCGGCACGCAGGAGCTGGAACGCCTGGTGGATAGCGGCAAGGCCGAGCTGGCCTTCAGCGTGTATGCAACCAGCATTCAGGAGCTGATGGACGTCTCCGATGCCGGCGAGCTGATGCCGCCTAAATCGACCTGGTTCGAGCCGAAACTGCGCTCCGGCCTGCTGGTTCACAAGGTCTGAAGTTGCCCCGATGCGGACAATGAGCACGAAACGCATCACCCTGAGACCATTTCCTTACACATAAAAAATTCTACAAAAAACACTATTTGCTATGAAACGAGTGCATAATTTTAGTGCCGGACCGGCCACGCTGCCGCTGGAAGTTCTGGAAGAAGTACAACAAGAAATGCTGAATTATCGCGGCGTTGGCGCCTCCATCATCGAGTTGAGCCATCGCGGCCCGGAATATGTGGAAGTTGACCGGCAGGCCAAAGAGCGGCTGCGCGAGCTCATGAACCTGAGCGACGAGTATGAAATCATGTTTCTGCAGGGCGGGGCGAGTCAGCAGTTTATGATGGCACCCATGAATTTCCTGAGCGAAGGAAAAACCGCCGACTACATCGAAACCGGCACCTGGTCGGTCAAAGCCATCAAAGAAGCCAAACTGTTTGGGAATGTACACATCCCGTTTTCATCTAAAGAGCGCAATTTCGACCGCGTGCCCACCGCCGGGGAGCTGAACTATTCCGGCGAGGCCGAGTATGTGCACTTCAACTCCAACAATACGATTTTCGGCACGCAGTTTCCCACCGAGCCGGAAACCGGCGGCGTGCCGCTCATTTGTGATGCTTCTTCGGACTTCCTCAGCCGCCCGGTGGATGTCGAAAAATACGGCCTCATTTACGCCGGAGCGCAGAAAAACGCCGGTCCTGCGGGGGTAACCATCGTGATTGTAAGCAAATCCTTTCTCGAAAAAGGCAAAAAAGAAGGCATTCCCACCATTCTGAACTACCACACGCACATCAACGCGATGTTTAATACCCCGCCGGTTTTTGGCGTGTATGTGTTCAATAAAGTGCTCGAATGGCTGCAGCACAAAGGCGGACTAAAGGCCATGGCCGCCCAGAATGAAGCTAAAGCCGCAAAGCTATACGCCGAGATCGATGCCGACGACTTTTATCGCGGCACTACAGAAGTGGCTTCCCGCTCTAACATGAACGCCACCTTTCGCCTGCCCGACGAAGCTATGGAAAAAACCTTCATCGCCGAAGCGGCCAAGCGCGGGCTCAGCGGCCTCAAAGGCCACCGCAGCGTAGGCGGCATCCGCGCCAGCATCTACAACGCCTGCGCACCCGAAAGCGTGGATCTGTTGATTGATTTCATGCAGGAATTTCGCAAAACGCACGGATAATATTATCGTTTAAAATGCCATTGGTGTAGAGACGCAAGGTAGAGACGCAAAATTTTGCGGCTCTACCTTGCATATCATCGGCTCAAATACAAGCTCTTAAACTCATAGGGCTTGCGGAAGTGCTCGTCCTTGAAATTTTCCATGAAATAGATGCTTTCGCCGGTGGATTTCATTTCCGGGCCGAGTTCTTTTTTAACTTCCGGGAATTTGTCGAAGGGAAAAACCGGCTCTTTGATGGCCCAGCCGGTGAGTTTGCTTTCGAGATCGAACTCGCTTAGCTTGCGGCCGAGCATCACTTTTACGCCGATTTGCGATTCGGGCCGGCCGGTGGCTTTGGCCAGAAACGGGACGGTGCGCGTTACCCGCGGATTGGCTTCCAGCACGTACACGTTTTGGTCTTTAACCGCATACTGCACGTTAATGAAGCCGCTTATCTGCATGGCTTGCGCGATTTTTAGCTGATATTCGCGCAGGGTTGCGAGCACCTCATCGCTTAACGAATAGGTCGGAATTACGGCGGTGGAGTCGCCCGAGTGCACGCCCGCCGGCTCGATGTGCTGCATGATGCCGGTTTCGTGCAGCTGCTCTCCATCATACACCGAATCGAAATCCACTTCGATGGCTTTCTCCAGATAGTGATCGATGAGGAAGGCGTTTTCGGGATGCGTTTTGAGGATGGCGCCCACGTATTCTTCCAGCTCGCTTTCCTTGATGGCAATACGCATGCCCTGCCCGCCGAGCACGTAGCTGGGCGGATGAGTACAGGATAGCCGACCCGGCGCGCGACCAGCCTTGCTTCTTCAAAATTGGTGGCCATGCCGTATTCGGGAAACGGGATCCCGAGCCGCTTCAGCACATCAGAGAATTTACCGCGGTCTTCGGCTAAATCCATCATTTCGAAGGAAGTGCCGAAAATCCGATATCCGCCTTTATGAAAGCGTTTGGCCAGTTTTAGCGCCGTCTGGCCGCCGACTTGCAGAATCACGCCTTCGGGCTTTTCGTGCTCCCAGATGTCGAGCACGCGCTCCCAGAAAACGGGCTCAAAATACAGTTTGTCGGCGATGTCAAAATCGGTGGAGACGGTTTCGGGATTGCAGTTTACCATGATGGTTTCGTAGCCTAAATCTTTGGCGGCGAGTACGGCGTGCGTGCAGGAATAATCAAACTCAATGCCCTGACCAATGCGGTTGGGTCCGCTGCCCAGAATCATGACTTTTGGCTTTTCGCTGACGATGCTTTCGTTTTCGTCTTCGTAGGTCGCGTAATAATATGGCGTTTGGGCGGGGAATTCGCCGGCGCAGGTATCCACCACGCGGAATACGGGCGTGAGGCCGAGAGCTTTCCGGTAGGCCCGCACATCATCCTCGCTCACACGGTCGCCGCTTTTGCTGAGCAGCCACGCGAGCTGCGCATCCGAAAATCCGTGTTGTTTCAGCAGCTTCATTTCGGGCCGGGTGATGTCGTCGAGCTTCAGGCCTTCTACTTTGTTTTCCAGGCTTACCAGATCCCGGATATGGCGCAAAAACCAGGCATCGACGTGGGTGATGTCCTGGATTTCCTCGACCGAGGTGCCCAGCTTGAAGGCGTTGCGAATTTGCATGCTGCGATCCCAGTAGGGTTTGAGGAGCCGGTCGCGCACGCTTTTGCGGTCAAATTCCTCGTAGCCATCGGCGCCCAGCCCGGCCCGGCCGACTTCCATGCCCTGCCAAGCTTTGTTGAGCGCTTCCGGGAAGCTGCGCCCGATGGCCATCACCTCGCCAACGGCCTTCATCTGCGTGGAGAGTTCTTCATCGGCATCCGGAAATTTGTCGAAGTTGAAACGCGGCACTTTCACAACCACGTAGTCCAGCGTGGGCTCAAAACAGGCGGAGGTGGTGCCGGTGATCTGATTTTTGAGCTCGTCCAGATTGTAGCCCAGCGCAAGTTTGGTGGCGACTTTGGCGATGGGGTAGCCGGTAGCTTTGGAGGCCAGCGCCGAGGAGCGGCTCACCCGCGGATTAATTTCGATGGCGACCATGCGCCCGGTTTCGGGATCAACGGCAAACTGCACGTTGCAGCCGCCGGCAAAAGTGCCGATAGAGCGCATCATTTTAATGGCCGCGTCCCGCATGCGCTGGAAATCGTAGTCGGAGAGCGTTTGCGTAGGCGCTACGGTTACCGAATCGCCGGTATGAACCCCACAGGGATCCATGTTTTCGATAGAGCAGATAATCACCACGTTTTCGTTATTGTCGCGCAGCAATTCCAGCTCAAACTCTTTCCAGCCAAAAATGGATTCTTCAATCAGCACCTGATGCACCGGACTGAGCTCCAGGCCGCGCAGAATTTTGCGCTCAAACTGATCCTGCGTCCACACGATCCCGCCGCCCATGCCGCCCATAGTAAATGAGGGGCGAATCACCACGGGCAATCCGCCCAGCTCTTCGGTGATTTCCTTGGCATCCAGCAGCGAAGAAGCCGTGCGGCTGCGGCACTGGTCGATACCGATTTCATCCATCAAATTCCTGAATTGCTGCCGGTCTTCCGTGATGTCGATAGCCGCAATATCCACGCCGATGATGTCGATGCCGCGCTCGGCCCAGAAGCCTTCATGGAACAAATCCCGCGCCAGATTCA
>JBMCPG010000105.1:0-5904 GCA_048626035.1 Cyclonatronaceae bacterium | reverse complement strand
TTCGGTGCGGCGGTGGAAGAAGAATTGCAGGATTTAAGCCGGAAATTCGGAGCCGCCTGCAGCATTTATCATCAGGACGAAGCCCTGGGCACGGCCCACGCCGTCTATTGCGCCGCCGACTCCATGCAGGGTGAAGTCATCGTCGCCTTTGCCGATACCTTGTTTGAATCCGAGGCCAAGGTGGATGTCAGCGGAGCCGATGCGGCCATCTGGCTCAAAGAAGTGGAGAATCCGTCCAGTTTCGGCGTAGCGCGTATGGAAGGCGATCGCATCATCGGATTTGTGGAAAAGCCGAAAGAGCCGGTTTCCAATCTGGCGATTATCGGGGTGTATTATTTCCGGAAAGGCGAGGATTTACGCGCCGAGCTGGCCCACATCATGGATAATAACATCAAGAGTCCGCGCGGGGAATATGAGCTGACCGATGCCATCGAGGCGCTGCTGGAAAAGGGCAACGTGTTCAAGCCCGCCACCGTCGATACATGGCTGGATTGCGGCACCATTCAATCCTGGATTGATACCACCACGCACGTGCTGAAGCGCGCCGCCACGCCTCCGGAAGCCATCACCCATGAAAACTGCACCTTTACTGAGCCGGTATTTATTGGGGAAAACGTCGTGCTGAAAAACAGCCATATCGGCCCGAATGTAGCTATAGAAGCCGGTTCGGAAATAGAGGATTCGCGGCTTAAAGACAGCATTCTGAATACCCAAAGCCGGCTGAAGGCTTCAGAGCTCAAAAACAGCAGCGTCGGGGCGTATGCCAGCGTACGCGGATTCAGCGGCGTGCTGCATATTGGCAATCACAGCAAAGTCGGGCACGGACAATAGATCAGTCCCGGCGCTCCCTCAGGGCTTCGCGGGAATAAAGCGAATCCCAGGCGGCGCGTTGTTCCGGCCGCAGGATGTCATCCAGCTCCTGCTCAAAGGCCCGCTGCTGCAGGCGCATTTCCGCCCTTACTTCTTTCCGGCGCCGTTCCATGAGCTCCTGGCGTTCCTGCCTGTTCTCCCGTATGGCGGAGAAAAGCGCCTCTTCCTGGGCGTCTTCCAGCTTCAGATGCTCGCGCATGTGGTTCTGAATCCGGCGTAATCGCCGGGCGCTGCGTTCATCATCATTATCGTATTTATGTTCATAATGATGACCATGCGGGCGGCCATCCCGCTCCAAAGGCAGCAGCGGACGCAGCAGTGCCCCGGACAACAACCCGAGCACAAAAATGGAAATAAAGGCAAGACTTACGCGCAGCTTAGTTTTCATCGGGGGGCTCGGTTACGGGGGTGTCGTTTTCTTCCGGCAGCAGCAGCTCGTAGGTGGAGCCGTCCACCAGAAGCGCCTCGTCGGCGAAGGCTTGCTGCACATCGGTGGCGTAAATCCACTCGTGCAAGCTGTCTTCATCCATAAATGAAGCATCATGTTCGGCTACATTGCTGTAGAAGCCCAGCAGCGCGAGCAGAATGAGGGCCGCCGCCGACACGTAGGCCGGAAACCATCGATACACCTGCTGTTCGAACCCGCCCGCCTCATCCTGATGCGATGAGGCCGCCGGAATTGCGTTGTTTTGCAGGACGCGGGAAATGCGGCTCAGGCGCTGCCGGGGCGGAGTTTTTTCAGGAAATGCGGCCCGCAAGGAGGAGCCGAAATCATCTTTTGATGCCACTTCTGCGACAAACCGAATGCCCAAAAGACGGGCCTCTTCATGCAAATCCGGCCAGTGCTGTACGTCCTGCTCCAGCTTTTGGAGGGCTTCCGGGCTAAGCCGGCCGTCCATAGCATCGGTCAGCCGGGCTTCCATCGCCTGCCGGGCACGTGCGTGGGTGTGGTCAGATATCTTCATACTCGTAACCTGCTTGTATCATTCGTTTTTTGAGCAGCAGCCGGGCGCGGAACAACTTGCTTTTTACGGTTCCTTCGGGCATTTGCATAATTTCGGTGATTTCTTCATACTTGAGCGCATCAAGGTCTTTCAGGATGATGAGCTCACGGGCTTCATCGGGCAGCCCGGCCAGCACCTTGTGGAAAAGCGCGTGCTGCTCGCGGCGTTCTATCGTGTTGGCCGGCGGCGGTGAAAATCGCCCGTCCTCAAATTCCTGCTCCGGGGCGTTGCGGCGCTTGCGGCGGAGTTTTCGCATCTCATCGATACACGTGTTGCGGGCGATGCGGTATAACCAGGTGTACAGCGATGCCGTTTCCTGATATTGATGCAAGCTTTTGGCCGCTTTAAGAAAAGTTTCCTGAGCCAGGTCTTCGCTATCCAGTCCGGTACCGGCGGTGTAGGCGCGTATGGCCCGTTCTATACGCGGATACAACTCCGGCAGACGGGCTTCGAACTGCTGGCGAATGGAGGTGAAAGAAGACAAGACGAAAGAGCCGGCATTAAATGCACTAAGGGAGCATGATAGGTTTATTTTTTAAATATAGATAAGCAGCCCGTATCTGATAAAATTTATTAGCCCGATACAGGCCGCCATTTTTTCAAGATGATGAAGGCCATCATCATCTTATGCGCTACCGGCGATTGCCACGCGGGCGGCCCGGCTGAAAAAGCTCGGCCCAGCGCTGATATACCTGACTTCCAAAAGCTTCCTCAATTTTAGTATGAAGTGCCTCACGATGGGCTTCGCGCACGGCCTCAGACGGCCTTCCCTGCTCGCGGGCAGCTTTCATTTCGCCGTGATGGTTCATCATGATGTCCTCAAGTTCCTGTGTCTGAGCCTCGTTAAAATCCAGCTCTTCGGCCATGTAGCCGGCGCGGGCCTGAATCATGTACTGCTGCATCTCTTCGCGCTCCGCCTGACGCGTATTTTGCATTTCTTCCAGGCGACTGCGCTGCTCGGGCGTGAGAACGGCCAGAATTTCACTTTGGAAAGCGTTACGGCCGGCCATCATTTGTCCGCCATTTTGCCGGTTGCCGCGCTGCATCTGCCCGCGCTGCCCCTGATTTTCGCGATTGCCGCGCATTTCGGAGCGTTGCTCCCGCCGTTCCATCATGGCAGCCACGCGGATTTCCGCAATTTCACGTTTCTGAGCATCAGAAAGCTGCATTTCTTCCCCGAATAAACTGGGAAATAACATGCCGCCATTGCCCTGAGCTTCGGCATCTGTAGCCGTGAAACTAAGCAGCACGGCGAGCAAGGCCAATATTAGTCCGTGCTGATAGCGTTTGAATGATGTCATAAAATCGGGGAAGGTGGATTGCGTTTTCATAATTTAAGCCATGTTTTTTAGGTTGATATAAAAGCGAACTGAACAAAATGACCTTTCGTGATGCTGCTTTAGAAACGCCCGGTTTTGTTCTCCTGTGCTATCTGCTTAGACGAGGCGCTCTCGGTTTCGTTCTCAACTTTTGTTAACCCCTTGATTTAACACCAATATTCGGGGCTTTGAATCCTTTTTCTGCTTCGTAAGAGGCTGGTTTTAAAAATACTTGACGAAAAAATCACATATTATTTTGAATTAGCTACGTAAAGAAGTAATTTATTGGTGCAGTTCAGTAGCGGGTGATCTGTTTGATGTACAAACACACTCCGGAATTGTAAATGTATAAACTCTTATAACAACAAATTTTTAGTAATTATGTCAGCAGAACAAGTTCCAGGCCGTGTAAAATGGTTTAACGACGACAAAGGATTCGGTTTTATCGAACAAGAAAACGGCCCGGATGTATTTGTACATCACAGCGCCATTAACATTAGTGGCTTCAAAACGCTTAAAGAAGGTCAGCACGTTACGATGAACGTAACCGAAAGCCCCAAAGGTTTGCAAGCTGAAAACGTAGATCCTGAATAAGTAATCTCTAAGCTGTAGCAATACAGTTGATTACCTTTTTCAGTTAGATTTTGAAGGCTGGTTCTTTTCGGAGAACCAGCCTTTTTTTGTGCTTTAAAATCCCGGAATCTGGATGACGCACTTTCAGTGCTTTCGTTTGTTGCCGCTGCATCTGCCATAGCGCGCTGCACTATGTTGTTGATGCTGCCCCATTGGGGCAGGTCGCAAATGTGGATATGAAAGGCCGTAACTATCTTAGGAACAGTAGGGTATAAATCAAAAAAAAGCCTCATCTAATAGAAAGATGAGGCTTTTTTTGTACAACAATCATATTCAGGCTAAAACGCCCTCAACCTAAACCGTTTTGGAAAAGACCGGTTTGGCGCTGTGTTTGTTGAGATAGGCATCAAAAACCATGGCGATATTGCGCAAAAACGAGCGGCCGCGCGGATGTATGATGATGCCCTCGGGATTCAGGCTCAGAAATCCGTCTTCCTCCAGCGGTTTTAGCTGCGCCAGCTCCCCCCGGAAATATTCTTTGACGTTCACGTGCCAGATGTCCCAGACTTCACGGAAGTTGAGGCTCCGGCTGCACATCAGCCGCATAATGATATCCCGGCGCATCAGGTCTTCCCGGTTCAGGCGCAGGCCCTTAATCCAGGCGTTGCCCCGGCTTTCGATGGCTTCACTCCATTTGTCCAGCTCTTTTTCACTCTGGAAATAATACTCGCCCACCGAGCTGATGCTGGACATGCCCAAACCGTATAAATCCAGGCCGTGCATGGTGCTGTAGCCCTGGAAATTACGCTGCAGGCTGCCGTCCTCGAGCGCCTTGCTGAGCTCATCATCCGGTTTTGCAAAATGGTCCATGCCGATATGCTGCATGCCGATTTCTTCCATGTAGCGGATCGCGTCGGTGAGCAGCTCCATCTTTTCGTCTGCATTTGGCATACGATTGCGCTCCAACAGCTTTTGGGCGGGCTTCACCCAGGGCACGTGCGCGTAGCTGTAGATGGCCACGCGGTCGGCATCCAGGGTTTTGATGGCTTCCAGCGTTCGTGCAAATCGCTCGCGGGTTTGCAGCGGCAGGCCGTAAATGACATCCAGGTTAACTGAAGTGATGCCCGCCTCGCGCAGCGCATTCATGCAGTACTGCACCATTTCCATCGGCTGAATCCGGTGTATAGCCTCCTGCACTTCCGGATTTACGTCCTGAAATCCGATCGAAGCCCGGTTCATGCCGGATTCCACCAGCGCCTCCAGATGCTCCCGGGTGAAGGTGCGGGGATCCAGCTCCACGCCAAATTCGGCCTTCAGATCAATATTGAAATAATAATGCAGCATGCGGCCCAGGCGACGAAGCTGATCGGGCGTTAGGAACGTAGGCGTGCCGCCGCCGTAATGCACCTGCATCACCCGGTGCTGTTCGTGCAGCAGCCCGGCAACGCTGCGGATTTCTTTTTCCAGATAATCCAGATAGCGCTCGGCCTCGCTTTTCTTTTTGGTGATGACCGTCGTGCAGCCGCAATACCAGCACAGCGAGGCGCAAAAAGGCAGATGAATATAAATCGAGACATCGCGCGGCGACTGATTCCGCTCATGCAAATAACCGGTCAGGCTAACCGGGTCGATATGATCGAACTCCACGGCCGTGGGATAAGAAGTATAGCGCGGGCCGGGCACATTGTATTTTTTGATTAAATCAACGCTGGTGTTCATGGCTTAAACAAGCTCCGAAGGTTAGAAAGACAAAAAGAGCAGGCGGGCGCGGATGAAGCAGAGCTGCGGCCGTATCGGCGTTTGAACTTCGGGCAGGCATCATCAGCGGAAGCAAATGCTCCGCGTGCTTTAATTTTAATAAACAAGTTTGATATTAGAATATAAGCAGAACCAAGGTAATTTTAAATGGAAAATTTTGAATACGAAAAGAAACGCGGGGTTCACGGATCCAATTTTACGAATTTTTGAGTGATGGGGCAAGGAGGACAAAGCAGGCAGCTCACTCATCACAAAAAGCGCCCCAGCAAATTACGCGAATTAGGCAAGGGATAGTTGAGCCTCCTGTTTGCCCCAAAAAGGCCCTTGTCATTTCGAGTTTTTAATACCGTACCGGTACTTTTGGTGAATATGACATCCTC
>JBMCPG010000104.1:0-5905 GCA_048626035.1 Cyclonatronaceae bacterium | reverse complement strand
CTGAAACGACGGTTCTGTTTTCCTCCCAAATCCTGCTGCCCCCGGCAGAACGCTTCCGTTGGAACAAAAGCTGGATTTCGCCACGCAATGAGGTCCAGCATCAGGTATATATCAGGGAAGCAGGCGTATTTGGAAAAATGGACGCGCCCCTAACACGCCTGTCTCCTCACCAGGCCGTGCCTCTTAAGGGTGAAAGCCTTGAGTTTTATAGCGCCGAAGGCGGGCAGTTTTCGCTACATCGTATTGTGCCGGGGCAACGCCGGCAGCTTCAGTTTCCTGAACACCGCATGCGCCTGGACTTTTCTGAAAACGCCGCCTTCGATACTACCTACATCCATGCAAACCGAACGCAGCAGCACATAGACGGCCAAATCCGCGACCGCATCCGTATATCACCGGAAGATGTGCCGCTACGCGGGAGCTACGAACTTTTAGCCGTTTTGCCCGACAGCCTGGCCAACGATCACACTCTTGGGCTATATTTTGTGAACGAGCGGCGCAACCGCTACGACTACATATCTTCCGAAATTCTGGGAAACCTGCTCCGGGCTACCATCCGTGGTTTTGGGACGTTTGAAATCCGGCGGGACACAACAGCCCCGGAAATCAACCGGCCGCGCCTGTGGCAACGGCGTTCCGACGGGCAGTGGTTTGTGAGCGTGCGGGCGTTCGATCTGGAAGCAGGCATCGATTATAACAACGCCGTCTTTACCGTAAACGGGCAGCGCGGCATCGCCGAATTTGATCCTTTTAGCAATCGTATGCATTTTCATCATCCCGGCTTCACCCCGCGCCGGGGCCGGAATAGGGTCGAGCTCAGGCTTACTGATTTTGCCGGAAACACTGCCGAAACAAGCTTTGAACTTCAGTATTAGCCCGCCGAAGCCGCCCCGGCAGCAACCCCTGATTATAGCTTAGCTCTTGCAGGCGATGCAGCTGATTTCAACTTTTGCCCCTTTAGGCAAGCTTCGCACGGCAACGGTTTCGCGTGCCGGTGGCCTGCCGGCATCAAAATAGCGGCCATAAACATCGTTTACTATTGGGAAATCTTCCATATCCAGAATAAATATGGAGCATTTGAGCACGTGCTCAAAGCTGCAGCCGGCTGCTTCGAGCACGGCCTTCATGTTTTGCATAACCTGTTCGGTTTGCGTACCTACATCGGCAGAAACCAATTCCATACCTTCGGGAACAAGCCCTATCTGCCCCGAGCAATATACCATGTTTTCATGCACAACGGCCTGCGAATACGGCCCGATGGCTTCCGGAGCCGCCGGGGTTTTAATTACGCTACGTTTCATAAGCTATGTTTAGTTAAAAGAGAATAAATCAGCTAAAAGCACAAAAGCTGCTCCTAATACATTTTACTATCTTGCGAAGCAGTTGCACTATACTTAACTTTTATGATTACGGCTGAAAATACACAATTTTATTTTAAATCAATTTTATACGTTATGAATTTATACTCAAAGCTGTTTGTTATTGGCTTGCTTTTTGCCGGCATTTTAACAGGCTGCGCCAGTGATCCTAATATCGAATCGGCCAAGCTGAACTTGCGCAATGCCGACTATGAAGGGGTTATTGAAGCGGCCGAGCGCGCGCTTGAGGAAAACCCCGAAAATCCCGATGCCTATTATTATATAGGAGCAGCCCATCTCGACCGGGCCAGCGACAAGCCCGTTCCTGAGCGCGTTTCTGATCTCGAGAAAGCCTACGAAAACATGATGCGCGCCGATGAACTCTACAAAGCACAGGAAATTTCCTCTAACGAAGCTGAATCGGCCGTCGAGCTGCTCAAGAACCGCTGGGAAACCGAATTTAACAGCGGACTTATCGAAATCCGCCCGCCCGAAGATTCTGAAACAGCACCAGAAGATTATGAACCTTCCGAAGAAGAGCTCAATACGGCTATCGATCATGTTGAGAACTCCTACGCGGTTATGCAGGACAGCACCATAAGCCTGCAGGTAATTTCTGAGCTATATTACACGAAAGGCGACGTAGCCGAGGCTGCTGCTTATGGCGAGCGCGCTATAGAGGAATACGAAGAACCCGATCTTGCCCTTTATCAGCGCCAGGCATCCTACTATCAGATGCTCGAACAGAACGATAAATTGATGACGTTTTTAGAGGACAGCCGCGAAATTTTCCCCGACGAAATTTTCTTCGTCGAAAGTCAGGTCGATTTATTGCGCAGTATGGGAGAAGAAGATCAGGCCATGGAAATCCTGGCCGAGCTCATAGAAATAAATCCGGATAACCCGCAGTACCGCCTCGTGTATGGAAACGGTATTTATAATCAGTTCCTGAGCATGAGCGAAGAGGCAAATGAAATGTATGATGAGTATTACGAAATCCGCTCTTCTTTTAGTGATGCCGTGCGGGCCGGAGAAACCGAGCGTATCAACGAGCTGGAAACCGAGATGGATGAGCTTGCTGCCGAAATTGAAGCTCGCAATCAGGAAGCGCTTGACATAGCCAGCCAAGCGGCCAGCGAGTTTGAAGCAGCCTACGAGCAGGCCCCGGAGAATCCGGACATCACCTATACGCTGGGCGAAATAAATGAAAACCGCGGCCTCGTGCTTACCAATCAGGCCAATTCGCTGTATTCCGGAAATGATGATGAAACCGATGCCCTGCAAGAGCGCGCGCAGGAATTTTTCAGCCAGGCGCTTCCATATTATGAGCAAACGGCTGAGCTCGAGCAGGATAATCCACAAATCTGGCTGAAGCTTTACGGCGTATATACCCGCCTGGGCATGGCAGATAAAGCGGAAGAAGCCCAGGCCAAAGCTGAAGAAATGTTTTAAACGACCGGCCGCTTCATTTTCCGGATAGCGTATAAAAACTATCGGTAGCGGGTTATACCACAACAGGAAATACAGGAGTTTATAAACTGTATTTCCTGTTTTATTTTACAGCTCACGTTTCTGCTATTTATTTTCCTTTTTCTTTATTATGATTCTCAGACCAATGCCCCGTTTTTTGCTTTGGGCCATGCTCCTCGGCGGCTCCTTCCTTATGGGCTGCTCTGCCGGCTCTCAGCTCGAACAGGCCCAAACCCAGCAGGCGGCCAATAACCTTAGCGAAGCGCTGCGGCACGCCAACGAAGCTACCGTAGAACAACCCCAAAATGCTTCTGCACATTTGCTTAAAGCCGAAATTATAGAGCGCTATAGCCGTAATTTTCAGCCGGCTGACCGCCGCGATATGTACGTGAATATGATGACTTCGCTGAACCGCGCCGCCGAAACAGCCAACAACGATGAAAGCGCAACCGTGCAGCAGCGCGCCGACGAACTTCGCGAATCGGCTTATACATACGAGCGTGAAGCCGCCGAGAATATTTTGCAGTCCAGCGAAGCGCTGAATGAAGAAAACCGCCGTGCGGCTGCCGCGCACATGCACAACACCCGCATCATAAAGCCTTCCGATACCTGGAGCTATAATCGCTTGTTTGAACTGTACTACGAGCATGATGAAGCCGATTTAGCCCTGGATGTACTTTTGCAGATGCATGAGGCCGGCATCACCAGCGACCGGCATATCGAGACTATCGGCTTTTTTTATTATGAGAAGCAGGCCTACGAGCAGGCATTGCCCTACCTGCAGGAGGCCTGGAACGAGGGGCGCGGACATCTTAATACCGGCCGCGGTCTGGCGAATACCTTGCTTCAGCTAAACCGTACGGAAGAAGCTGAACCTGTATTGCAGCGCCTCAGCCGCGTAGATGGGCTCCGCGTAGAAACGCGCCTCAGCTACGGGCGGTTGCTTGCCGAAAAAGGAGTGGCCAGGCTCTCAGCTATCGCCGGGGCGCAAAATCATCCCGCTCCTCAGGATTCGCTGGAGGCCACACACGAGATTCTTGAGGCCGCCCGACAAGAACTCGAAGCCGCCTACGACCTCAACCGTGATGATCCGCGCGCCAATTCCGTACTCGGGCTTTTCCAGTATAACCGCGCCTTTGCCATGCAGGAATTTTTCCGCGCTTATCCTTTTTTGAAGCCCGATAATGCGGAAGAGCAAATGCGCGAACTTCTCTACAGCGGCCTTACTTATCTTGAATTTGCCGCCGAAGAGCAGCCGGATGAAACGCTTTGGAAAGCCCTGTATAATACTTACGTTTATCTCGATATGCGTGAGGAGGCCGCCCGGGCCGGCGAAAAGCTTGGGCTGCCATAAGCGGTTTCTCCTCCTACCATAATATTAACTATTTGATTTTACTATGAAGTTTAATTCCAAAGTAATCCATGCCGGTCAGAAACCTGAAGAAACCTCTGGCGCGGTAATGCCGCCCATCTTTCAGACCTCAACCTACAAGCAGGAAGCGCCCGATGTGCATAAAGGCTACGATTATGCCCGCGTCGGGAATCCGACCCGCACGGCGCTCGAAGCCATGATTGCCGGACTTGAAGGCGCCGATGAGGCCGCCTGCTTTGCCAGCGGGTGCGCCGCCATGGATGCCAGCCTCAAAATGCTGCGCCCGGGCGATCACGTCATCGCGTCTAACGATCTTTATGGCGGTACCTACCGGCTGTTTACGCAGGTCTTCGCGCCCTTCAATATTGAGTTCAGTTTTGTGGATATGACCCGCCCCGAAGCCGTTGAGGAAGCCATCACCCCAAACACAAAGCTGGTTTGGATCGAGACGCCCACCAACCCGCTGCTCAATATTGTGGATATCAAACGCGTCACCGATCTGGCGCGGGCCGCCGGCGCGGTCAGTTTTGTTGATAATACCTTTGCCTCGCCTTATTTACAGCGGCCGCTGGAGCTGGGCGCCGATGCCGTGCTGTATTCTACCACCAAATATCTCGGCGGCCACTCCGATGTAATTGGCGGCGCGGTGGCATCATCACACAAGAAAATCATGGAAAATCTGCGCTTTCAGGTGAAGACCACCGGCGGCGTGCCCGGCCCGATGGACTGCTACCTCACGCTGCGGGGCATCAAGACGCTTTCGCTTCGGGTGCAGCGCAGTTGCGATAACGCCAGGGCCATCACCAATTGGCTGGCAGAACGGCCCGAGGTCGGCGATCTGCGCTATCCCGGCCTGGAATCGCATCCCGGCCATGACATTGCGGCCCGGCAAATGTCGGACTTTGGCGGCATGGTTTCCTTCAGCCTGAAGGATGATGCCATCGAAAGCGCACATACGTTTATGAGCAATACGAAGCTGTTTACCCTGGCCGAAAGCCTGGGCGGGGTAGAGTCGCTCATCAGCCATCCGGCCAGCATGACGCACGGCTCCATTCCGGCCGAAGTACGCCACAAAGCCGGCCTCAAAGATTCCCTGATTCGCCTGTCGCTTGGCGTTGAGGATGCCGACGATCTGATTGAAGATCTCGACCGCGCGTTTGCGGCGCTTAAAAAAACCGCCCCTGCCTCCTGAGTATGATGTATGATGCCATCCTCGCCCAAAACTCGCAAACCGTCTGAAGCTGCTTCTTCCGGGCTGCTCCAAAAGCAGCTCGGAAGCACGCTTTGCTGGTTTGGCGTGTGCCTGCTGCTGATTTCGGCGGCCGGGTGCTGGAATCCGTTTGCTCCCGGTGTGCAGGAGGGCGATCCGTTCGAAGATTTTCTGGGCGATCCCACGACCGTAGATGGTTTTTTCACCCGTTTTCAAAACGCGTATCAGCTCAGAGATACGACGCTTTATGGCCCGCTTATCGCCCCGAATTTTACCTTCACCTACCGCGATTACGACAACAACGTGGATATTAGCTGGGGCCGCACCGAAGAAATGAGCAGCACTTATCGCCTGTTTATCAATAGCGTGGATATTCGGATTCAATGGAACAACATCATTTCACAGGAGCTGAATGATGCCAAAACCCGGGGACAGGTCATCCGCCGCTTCGATCTGAGCGTTGCCCTTGAAGACTCTGATTTAATTCGAACCGAC
>JBMCPG010000103.1:0-5926 GCA_048626035.1 Cyclonatronaceae bacterium | reverse complement strand
CTACCATGGAGACGAGAATCACCCACGGGGCGCTGATGAAGTAGATGGAGATCAGGCCCAGCGCACCGGCGGCCAGACTCACGGCATGGGTGATTTTCCGGTTGCTCAGCCGCGCCAGCCAGGGCAGCATGAAGGCCACGATGGCCGCAAAGCCGTTGTAAATCCCGAAGGCCACGCCTACCCAATCGGCGCCTTCATTATATTGCTGCTCGATGCGGCGCAGGGTGTTGCGCGTGCCTTCACTGAGGCTGACCCGGCTTTCATCCTGGAAGAAGTTGACCACCCGCATGCTGGCCGTTACGTTGCTTTGCCCGGCTATGATCTGCGCCTGGTAGTCGCGTAAATCTTCCTGCACCGGGGCTAAACGCTCATACCATGCGGCCTCGGTTTCGGCTTCGAGCGCCGCGCCGGCTTCGGAGAGTTCGCGCACCTCGCTGGCTTCCATATCCATATCATAAATATGGCTGGTTACCGCCGAAGTGGTGTAAATCCACATGGCAAAAAGGGCAAACCAGGAGAAAAATTGTACCCAGGCCAGTTGCTTCATCGTTTTAGGCATGGTGTATAAATCATCGAACACCACCACAAGGCCGCTTTGGATCCGGCGTTTTTGCAGCAATCCGGCAATGATAAGCACCGCGCCGACCAGGGCTGTGCCTACCGTTAAGATGTAGAGTTCCTGCTCCCAGGCCTGCAGGTAAACGGCCGCCGACATCAACGCGCCGATGAGGAGCAAAACAGGACCCTGACGCAGTTTTGTGGCTATGCGCCGCTCCAGCGGGATTTCCGGAACCGCAATTTTTCCATCTATGCCATATTCCTCTTTCTCGGCGGCATCAAAGGCTTCCAGCTCTTCCGGACTGTATTCTTTGGTTTTGAGGATGGTCCACATCACCGCTAAAAAGAAGATGCCGCCCCCGAAATAGAAGGAATATTTTACCGAATCGGGGATTACGCCCTCGGGAGCCGTGTTGGCGATGCCGAACCAGTTGGTCATCATATAGGGCAGGAAGGAGCCGATGAAGGCCGCCGTGCCGATAAAAAACGACTGCATCGCAAAACCTTTGGTGCGCTGTTCGGAGGGCAGCATGTCGCCCACGAAGGCCCGGAACGGCTCCATCGAAATGTTGATGGAGGCGTCCATAATCCAGAGCATGCCGGCGGCCATCCACAAGTAGGGAGAGTTGGGCATCACGAAAAGCGCGAGCGAGGCCAGCACGGCCCCAACGAAGAAATAGGGACGTCGCCGGCCGAACCGGTTCCAGGTGTTGTCGCTGAGGTAGCCGACAATGGGCTGCACCACCAGCCCGGTTACCGGCGCGGCAATCCAGAGAATAGGAATTTGGGAGACATCAGCGCCCAGGGTTTCAAAAATGCGGCTTACATTGGCGTTTTGGAGCGCGAATCCGAACTGTATGCCCAGAAATCCGAAGCTCATATTCCATATCTGCCAAAAGCTTAGCTTGGGTTTTTTACTCATCGGAGAAAAATTAGGGAGAGGTATTGTATGGTGATGTAACCGCTTTCATCCGCATCAAAAATAATTAAAAAACGGCGGACTTCAGGCGTTTTTTTCGGGGAATTATGCTGCTGCATGGCTTAAATAAAAAAGGCCTGCCGGCGTATAACCGGCAAGCCTTTTCGGGCGGAGAAGGAGGGATTCGAACCCCCGGTACCCTTTCGGGTACATTCGCTTTCGAGGCGAGCCCGTTCGACCACTCCGGCACTTCTCCATAAGAACCCAAAAGTACGAAAGATTTGTCCGGATGTAAAGAGGCGTTTATGAGGCATGCGGCCGCGGTTGGGCAGGTATAGATCTCCATTGTAACTCTTGGCTTCGCCATTTTGGTTACATCTTTCCACTTCATAATTCTCGCGGCGCTTCCGGCGCTTCACGGGTAAATTTCTGCAGTTCTGCACCTTTTCTTTGCAAGCAGCTTTTGTATTTTTAGTATCCAAAAGCCGTTATCGGGCTGATTCATCCTTTTCATCTCATTTTTAAGCATCTATGAGTAGCGATTCATCATCAACCCATTCCGGTTCGGAATCTGCGCTGCAGCAGTTCCGCCGGGAGCGCGCCGAGGCCGATTCCAAAATTATGGAGCTGGGGCATCTGGGCGTGAAACGTTTTTTTAACCTCGATACCAATACCTATCGCGACGGAGAGCTGCCGGGTAAAACCAAGGAGCTGCTGGGCCTGGTCGCCTCGGCCGTGCTGCGCTGTAACGATTGTATCGACTATCACCTGGAACAGTGCGCCCGCGCCGGCTGGACCAAAGCCGAACTTACCGATGCCCTGAACGTGGCGCTCATCGTGGGCGGCAGTATCGTGATTCCGCATTTCCGCCATGCCGTGAGAACCATGGAGCAGTTAGAGGCCGAAGAAGTGCTGGCTTCAGCACGTCAAAAGTAAATTTTTTTTTGTGCAGGGTGATGGCGTCCGGCTCCGTAGCCCATCACCCTGCCGATACTGCCCTTCCTGAATCTTGCCCTGATGTCTGTAACGGCTTTAATCATGTATAAAAAATCGCTGTTTTTACTCGTGCTGTGCCTGAGCACCGCGCTTCCGGCCGGGCTTGCCGGGCAGGCCGATACCGCTCCGGCAGATTCGGTCGAGCAGGGCCTGCTGCCTACCGGCGGCTTTTCCATCGACGCCGGTTTTGGCATCGGGACGCTGTATCAATATCAAAAATATGATCGGGAAACGGCGGAGATCCGGCGCGTTTTGCAGCTTACGGGAAACGCATATACCGAGGGCATTTATAATGTGAAAACGGCCTACGAACAGCGTTCAGGCTCGGGCGGCCGGCTGCGCGCAGAGCTGTTTGCCGAGCGCTCGCAAACGGCAGCGTTTTTCGGCATTGGCGCCGGGCGGGAATTTTCGCAGCAGGCCTTCGATGACGGCTTTAATAATTACGGACGGCTGCAGTTGTTGCTTGAGGTTTCGCACGGCATCCGGCTGGGCAACCGGGCGCGGCGGCGCGTGTTGCATCGGCGGGTAGAATGGTTTCAGAAGCTGAGTGTAGGCTATAAAAATCATTACGATATGGATGGCAGCCTGCTGGGCGCACGGCAGCCCTTTGGCGCAGAAGGCGGCTTTCGGCAAGGGTTTCATACGGGCATTGAAGCCGACTTTCGGGATCATTTTTTTCGGCCGGCCGGCGGCAGTTTTCATCGGGCAGAGCTGAGCCTGCATCCCTCCATCACCGGAAACCGGCGCACGCTGGGCAAGCTGGAGCTGGAAACGGCCCGGTATCAGGCGTTTCATTTTTTGCTGGATGTGGTGCTGGCCGCGCGTGTTCAGGTGGCACAGGTCGCCGGGCGGGCGCCGTTTTACGAACTCAGCATGCTCGGCGGCGAAGAAAGTCTGCGCGGCTATCCGTTTAACCGCTTTCTCGACTACGGCAGCGCGTTCGCCAACGTGGAGCTGCGCACCTGGCTGTTCAGCCTGCCGTTTCAGAGTATTGAAATCGGCGGGCAGCTGTTTGCCGACGGCGGCACGCTCTACGAGTATCCCGGCGCGGAGGGCTGGCTGCACGATATGCGCGGAAACGTCGGGTTTGGCGGGATGATGTCGCTGTTTAATCCCGATTTCATGCTGCGCGGCGATTTTGGCTTTTCTAACGAAAACTTCCGATTTTTTACAGGCCTCGGATATGTTTTTTAATTCTACTTATTACTGTTTTTATTGATTTTATTATGGCGCTTGATCTGCTTACGCTGTTCCTCATTTTTATCGCCAGTTCGCTGCTTTCTTCTTATCTGATGCGCCGGTTTGGCTATGGCTTGCCGACCGGGCTGAAAACCCGCGAAGATAAGCTGCTGTTCGTCATGAAAATTCTGATGTTTTCTATGCTCTCCTGTATCTTTTTAGCCCTGGTGATGCTGCTGGGCATCGATCCGCTACGGCTGATGCCCACTTCCTGAGCCGCCGCCGCGCCGCCCTCCATCCCCCGGTATCGCTTTTTTATGTTCCTGTGAAAGCGCTACGGAAAGCTTTAATCCCGCTTTTTGAATAAAACCTAACATCTTTATCCCATAAGAAGAAACTTTTAAAACGTTTTTTCTATGCAGTATGTTAGCTTTTTACGTTCTTACACTGCTTGTAATAACACAGTGGCGGGAACATTTTTTTGATTCGATTAAAAGCGTTGTGCCGCACTTTCATGCTGCTTCGCGCCTGAACTCAAACCTTACTGATAATCGTGATAATTGGCATAGTTAAAGAGCGCCGCGCCGGAGAACGAAGGGTTGCCCTGATTCCCGGAGTGGTCGAAAAATTGCTTGGAAACGGAGAAAGCGGGCTTGAAATACGGCTTGAGAAAAACGCCGGGGCGGCCGCCTATTTTCCCGATGAAGCCTACGAAGCGGCCGGGGCTACGGTTTGCGATGATGCCATCAGCGAGGCCGACATCATATTAAAAGTGCAGGCACCTGAAGCCGAAGAAATCAAGCGCATGAAAAAGGGCGCGGTGTGTATTTCGTTTTTATGGGCGGCGCAGAATGAAGAAACCAGGGAACAGCTTCGGGAAGCGGGCATCACCGCTCTCGGTATGGATGCGGTGCCGCGCATCTCCCGGGCTCAGAAAATGGACGCGCTTTCCTCCATGAGCTCCATTGCCGGCTACAAAGCCGTCCTGATTGCCGCGGAAGCCCTGCCCAAATATATGCCCATGATGATGACCGCCGCCGGCACGATTGCGCCGGCTAAAGTGCTGGTGCTGGGCGCTGGCGTGGCCGGCTTACAGGCCATTGCCACCGCCCGGCGGCTGGGCGCGGTCGTGGAGGCCTTCGACGTGCGGCCGGCCGTAAAAGAGCAGGTCGAGAGCCTGGGCGCTACCTTTGTGGAAACCCCGCTGGCCGAAGAGGATAAAGAATCTGAAACCAAGGAAGGCTACGCAAAGGAGCTTTCCGAGGCCAGCAAGAAATTGCAGCAGGAAAAAGTGGCCGAACGCGTAGCTGCCTCCGATATGGTCATTACCACCGCGCTGATTCCCGGCAAACCTGCCCCGAAACTCATCAGCGAAGAAATGGTGGCTAATATGAAGCCCGGTTCCGTAATTGTGGATCTGGCGGCCGAGCAGGGCGGCAACTGCGCCCTCACCAAACCCGACGAAGTGGCCGAACACGGCGGCGTGCGCATTTTCGGGCCGACCAACATCAGTTCGCAACTGCCGCTTCATGCCAGTCAGCTATACGCCAAAAACCTGCACGGGCTGCTGCAACTGCTGATCAAAGACGGCGAAATAAATTTGAATTTCGAAGATGAGGTCATTCTCCAAACCACCGTAACCCACGAGGGCGAAATCAAAAGCCCGTTCGTGCGCGGGCAGCTCGGCCTCGACGACTGAGGCCCGAATCACCTCCTCACCCATCACCACGCTTTTACAGCATTTCTTTTAAGATGATGGCATCTGATTTCATAGCCTCATCCCGCTGCATTTTCCGCCTTTTTCAATACCTGAACCCGGAACAAAATTTCCATTATGGAACCCCTGATATTCAACCTTTTCATTTTTGTGCTGGCCTGTTTTGTGGGCTTTGAGGTGATTTCCAAAGTCCCCACCACCCTGCACACCCCGCTGATGTCCGGCGCCAACGCGATTTCGGGCATCACCCTGGTCGGCGCCCTGCTGATTGCCGGCGCGGCGGGCGGCGTTACAGCTCAAATTATCGGCTTCTTGGCCATCGTATTTGCGACCATCAACGTGGTAGGCGGTTTTATGGTAACCGACCGCATGCTGGAAATGTTTAAAAAGAAGGACGAGGACTAATTCATGGAATTTTCTATACACGAAGCGCTGCCTGAGGCTATTTCCGGCCTGCTGGAAAACGGCATTCAGCTGGCGTATCTGGGCGCCATCATTCTGTTTATACTGGGCCTGAAAAAGCTCGGCTCGCCTGCCACGGCCCGGAAGGGCAATCA
>JBMCPG010000102.1:0-5952 GCA_048626035.1 Cyclonatronaceae bacterium | reverse complement strand
GCCGCCCCTGGCCTGTGAAGATACAGAATTAGCCGTTAAATGCCGCCCGCCGCCATCATCCCTCTTTTTCATTCGTTAATGCTTTTAAGCTTCTATATTGGAACGTAGAAAAGATATCCTGATCACACTGTTTGGCGATATGATAGCCCTGATAGTGGTCTGGCATCTGTTTTATATTGTGCGCTTCGAGCTGGACTGGCTGGAGGGCGCGGAGCTTGTGGCCCCGGCGACCGTATTCCTGCCCTCGCTGGTAATGGCCCTGTTCTGGATTTGTATTTTTGCTTTTTTCGGGCTCTATAAACGCCTGTATCTGGTTTCACGCTTCGATGAGATCATCCGCGTCGGGAAAATAAGTATTATCGGCACGCTGCTGTTTTTCTTTTTGCTCTTTACCGACGACCTGAACTGGAATGCCGATAATATCAGTTCGGCCAAAAATTACACCTTTGTATATTGGCTGCTCACCTTCAGCCTGGTTTCGGCCATCCGCCTTATTATCCGCACGATGCAGCGCATGAGCGTAAAACGCGGCTTCGGGCTGCACCGCGCCGTTATTGTAGGCGTAGGCGAAACCGCCCGGCAAATTTATGATGATATCCGCCGCCACCGCACCACCGGCCTGGATGTGCGCGGCTTTGTGAATCAGAAATCCGATGATGCCGCCCATGTTCCCAAAATCGAGCCGGGCATGATATTGGGCCAACTCGAAGACCTGAATCGCATCATCGGGGAACATCATATAGAAGATGTGATTGTGGCCGTGGAGCCCGAAGACCGCATGAAATTGGTGAGCGTGCTCGATAATATTGAAAAGCCCAACGTTTCGGTAAAAATTGTGCCGGACTTTTATCAGATTATTAGCGGGCTTAACCAAACCAACCAGATTTTCGGGCTGCCGCTTATCGAAGTGATGCCCGACCCCATGCCCAACTGGGAAAAGGCTGTTAAGCGCATCATGGATATCGTGCTCTCCTCGCTCATTCTGCTCCTCAGCCTGCCCGTAATGCTGCTCGTGGGCCTTCTTATACGCCTGAGCTCCAAAGGCCCGGCGGTTTTTGCCCAGGAGCGCATAGGCCTGCACGGCCAGCCTTTTGTGATGTATAAATTCCGCAGTATGTATGTTGATGCCGAGGAAAAAACCGGGCCGACCTGGGCACGCGGCAACGATCCGCGCATCACTCCGCTGGGCCTCTGGCTGCGAAAACTGCGCCTCGACGAGCTCCCGCAGCTCCTGAACGTGCTCAAAGGCGATATGAGCCTGGTCGGGCCGCGGCCGGAGCGGGCCTATTTTGTGAATCAGTTTAAAAAACAAATTCCGCTATATTCCCGCCGCCTGCGCGTGCGCCCCGGCATCACCGGCTGGGCACAGGTAAAATGGAAATATGATGAAACCTTCGACGACGTTGTCGAAAAAACAAAGTATGATTTATTCTACGTTGAAAACATCTCCCTCAAAATGGATCTCAAAATCTTGATTAATACGCTTTTTACCATGCTTGCCGGCAAAGGGCAATAGCCCACCGGAAACCCGCCCGGCCGCCTTAGAGCGGTTTAAACCCCGCAACGCCCTCTTTCTGCCCTTTTTAATTTCTCCTAATTTCGTTTTTCCTGCATGAAACCGGCCTCCGATGCCATTGTCATTATTCCCACGTATAACGAAGCCGACAACGTTTCCCGGCTGCTCCCCGCCCTTATGGAGCAGCCGGGCGGGCTGCACGTGCTTTTTGTAGATGATGCCTCGCCCGACGGCACGGCCGCCCTGATCCAAAAAGAAGCGGCGCGGGAGGAATTTGCCGGGCGTATTTTTTTACATCAGCGGGAGGGAAAGCTGGGCCTGGGCACCGCCTATATTGCCGGCTTTCGTGAGGCGCTGGACATGGGCTATACCTACATTTGTGAAATGGATGCCGATTTTTCCCACGATCCGGCCGACGTGCCCCGGCTCATTGAAGCCGTGCGCAGCGGGCAGAGCGATATAGCCATCGGCTCGCGCTACCACAACGGCATTAGTATTGTGAACTGGCCGCTCTCGCGCCTTATTTTGTCGTATTCGGCAAACCTCTACGCCCGCAGCATCTGCGGCCTGCCGGTGCGCGACACCACTGCGGGCTTCAAGTGTTTTCACCGGAACGTACTGGAGCACATTCCGCTCGACCGCATCAAATCCAACGGCTATGCCTTCCAGATTGAAATGCATTACCGCGCCTGGAAAGCCGGATTTAAACTCAGCGAAGTTTCCATTATATTCCGTGAACGCGAGCACGGCATCTCAAAGATGTCCCGCTCTATCATTTTTGAAGCCGTCTGGATGGTCTGGGCGCTCAAGCTACGCTCATTATTTGGCAAACTCTAAGCCCGTACCCGGCTTTTTCCCCTTTTTGATTTTCTACCTCTAACCTTTCGATACGATGAACTACCTGGATTTTGAAAAGCCCATTGTGGAGCTGCAAAAAAAAATTGATGAGCTGAATTCGGTTCAGATTCCCGAAAATGACGTGCTCCGGCCCGAAATTGAGCGCCTGCGCGAACGCGTTAAGGAGCTGCGCGTTTCTATTTTCACCAATCTTACGGCCTGGCAAAAAGTGCAGCTTGCCCGCCACCCCGACCGCCCCTACACCCTCGATTATATCTACAAAATCTGCAAACATTTCACCGAACTCTACGGCGACCGCTGCTACGGCGACGATAAAGCCGTAGTCGGCGGATTTGCCACCATCGACGGGCACTCGGTCATGATTATCGGCCAGCAAAAAGGCCGCGATACCAACAGCCGTACCTATCGGAATTTCGGCATGTCTAACCCCGAAGGCTATCGCAAAGCCCTTCGGCTCATGAAATTAGCCAACAAATTCGGCATCCCGATCATCACCCTGCTGGATACGCCCGGCGCTTATCCCGGCCTCGAAGCCGAAGAGCGGGGGCAGGCCGAAGCCATTGCCGCCAACCTCAAGGAAATGGCGCTGCTGGAAGTCCCGCTCATCAGCGTTGTTATCGGAGAAGGCGCCAGCGGTGGCGCCATCGGCATTGGCATGGGCAACGAAGTATATATGATGGAAAACACCTGGTACTCGGTGATTTCGCCGGAGTCCTGTTCGTCTATTTTATGGAAAACCTGGGAATACAAAGAGCAGGCGGCCGCCGCGCTGAAGCTCACGCCCGATCATCTGCTGGAATTGGGGGTAATTGAAGGCATCATTCCTGAACCGCTGGGCGGGGCGCATCAGGATTATAACGCCGCCGCCGAAGCGCTTAAAAAGCAGCTCCTGGAAAGTCTGAAGCGGCTTAGCCAGATGAGCCCTGAAGAGCTTATTAACCAGCGAATCGACAAATACAGCAATATCGGCGTATATGCTGAAGCCGAATAACCGCCGCCCGGCTTGAGCTCATTCAATCTGTTTTCATAACGCTCCTACATTTATGCACGCCAGCCTACGTAAAAAAAGCCCGGAGGCGCTCCATCCGCCTCTTTACACCTACATCCACGAAATGCGCACACGATATGCCGAAACCGATCAGATGGGATACGTATATCATGGTAAATTTCTGGAATATTTTGAAGTGGCCCGTACCGAAATGATTCGCGATCTGGGATTCTCCTACAAAGATTTGGAAGCTCTCGGCGTGATGCTGCCGGTTATGAACGTAGAGCTGAACTACAAGCGGCCGGTATTTTATGATGAGCTGATGCGCATACAGGTGAGCATCTACGACCGCCCCGATACCCGGCTGTTTGTGTATTATGACGTGCTTTCGCCAGAGGGCAAAACCAAAGTCGAAGGCCGCGTCGTGCTTTGCTTTGTGGATCAGCAGACCCGCCGGCCGTGTGCGCCGCCCGAGCTGTTCCGTCAGCGCATGAATGCGGCCATCGACGCGGCCGCTGCTGGCTGACGCCGGGGCGTTTCTTTTTTATTTAACTTTTTAATTATTATGAATAAACACATTCAGGCCATTGTCGATATTGCCCTGCATGAAGACATCGGCCGGGGCGACATCACCACTTCGGCTATTTTTTGCGGATCTGATACGGCCACAGCCGTGTTTACGGCCAAACAAGCGGGCGTACTGGCCGGCATCAGCCTTGCCGGCTACATCTTCAGTGAAGTAGATCCGTCGCTGGTATTCAGCCCGAAAGCGGGCGACGGCACGCCGGTGCAAAAAGATGAAGTGATTGCCGAGGTGAGCGGGCAGGCCGCTTCTATTCTCACGGCCGAACGCACCGTGCTCAATTTCATGCAGCGCATGAGCGGCATCGCCACCAAAACGAACCGCTTTTGCGAAGCCATTGCCGACTACCCCACCCAGTTGCTGGACACGCGCAAAACCGCGCCCGGCCAGCGCTATCTCGATAAATGGGCCGTACGCCTCGGCGGCGGCACCAATCACCGCTTTTGCCTCGATGATATGTATCTGATTAAAGAAAATCATATTTCGGTAGCCGGCGGCATTACGCAGGCGCTGCAAACCTGCGCCGCCCATCGCGAGCAAAAGGGGCTTCAGGCTAAAATTGAGATTGAAGTCGAAAATATGGCTCAGCTCGCCGAAGTACTGCAAACGGGCATCGCAGACGTAGTACTGCTCGATAATATGAGCAACCAACAGCTGGCCGAGGCTGTACAAAAAATCGACGGCCGGCTTAAAACCGAGGCTTCCGGCAACATGACCATGCGGCGCGCTCCGGAAGTAGCCGCTACCGGCGTAAATTATATTTCGGTCGGCAGCATCACCCATTCGGTTACCGCCATGGATATTTCGCTGCGGTTTAGCTGAGCGGCACGGCGTTTTCTACCCCTTCAGACTACTCGAAATGGCTGATACACGCTTTTACATTCTCCTGCTTATCTTGGCTACCGGCCTGCTCTGGCTGCTCTCGACCGGCTTCATTTTCTGGCCGGAAGCCCACAGCGCGGCTACGCTGAACCAGCTTTCGCGGGAGGGGTTTTCGGGCGTATGCCATCAGTTCAGCTGGCGGAGTTTCGGGCACGAAGCCCATCACATGGCCGTATGCAGCCGCTGTTTTGGCATCTATTCGGGCTTCTTCAGCGCCTCGCTGGCCGGGCTTTTGCTTCTGTTTTACAAGCCCCGGCCACCCATTCGGCAGATGTTGTGGCTACTGGCCGGCGCGGCCGCACTCAATGGTTTTGACGTGCTCGGCAACGCCCTCGGCTGGTGGACGAACACCCTTTACAGCCGCTTTTTTCTGGGATTAAGCATAGGAGCAGGCCTGATCCTGCTTATATTCAGCCTGCTGCCTGTAGCGCCCCGTAGCCCATCATCCTGAAAAACATACTGCTTTCGCCTCCACATCACCTTTAGTTTACCTGATTATTGAACCAAAAGAAACAACGCCTTATTACGAAAATGCCGCGATTATTGGGGCTTCGCTGGCCGTAGCGGCTTCGCTTGTGCTTTACGGAAGCCTGCTGATTGCTCCGGGGAACATGTCTGCTATTTTCCTGGGCTGCCTGGGCTGCTGCGGACTGGTGCTCGCCCCGGGCCTGCTCGTTACCCGAATGCAGGTAAAAAAAACCGGCCAAAAGCTGGAATTAGGCCAGGGCGCGGCCATGGGGTTTGTAACCGGCGCGATCTTTTCCATTGTATTTACCTCTATGGATTTCGTCTGGCTGCTTCTTTCCGTAGATGTAAACGCCCTGTATTTTGAAAGTATGATCGCCCTCATGGAAGAGGCCGGAAACGAGCAAGCCGTTCAGCAAATGGAAGAAATGCAGGAAGAAACCCAGGATGCCGGCGGCTTTTCCATCCTGAATGTATTAATGAGCATGCTCGTGATCGGGCTGCTGAATATGCTTACGGGTATGGCTGGTAGCGGACTTTTTAAAGGAAAGGATGATGCCGCGTATGGCTGATAGCCCCGATAGCTCCGCAGAGCACTCCCCGCGCGAGGCCCTGCAGCAGGAACGCGCCCGCATGGCCGCGCTGCCGTGGTTTGAGCGC
>JBMCPG010000101.1:0-5980 GCA_048626035.1 Cyclonatronaceae bacterium | reverse complement strand
AAAAGCATTCTTTTCTGGCGTTCGCTCACACACTGGCTCGGTGGCATGGGGTTCATTGTGCTCTCAATTGCTATTTTACCGCTGCTGGGCACCGGCGGGATGCAGCTATTTTCGGCCGAATCCTCATTGTTGAGTTCCGACAAAGTAACGCCGCGCTTTCAGGAAACTGCCCGGTATTTGTGGCTGCTCTATCTGGGACTTACCGTACTTCATTTTTTGCTTCTGTGGATATCGCCTTCAATGGATTGGTTTGAGGCGATTAATCATGCCTTTTCCACCCTGGCAACCGGCGGGTTTTCTACTCATAATGCCAGTATTGGCGGATACGATTCGGTTTATATTGATGTCATCATAACGCTGTTCATGTTTTTAGCCGGGGTTAACTTTATGCTTTATTTTCGCTTGATACGCGGAGAGTTTCGCATCAGCTTCACCAATCCTGAGCTGGTATTTTATGCCGCAGCAGCGTTCGTTAGCACCGGCATTATTACTTTCGGCTTATGGTGGCAAACGGGCTATACGCCAGCCGAAGCCCTGCGCTATGGAAGTTTTCAGGCGATTTCAATTCTTACCACTACCGGCTACGGAACCGATGATTACCTGCTTTGGAGTCCGCTTCCGCTGCTTATGCTGGCTATTCTGTTTTTCGCCGGGGCTTCTACCGGCTCCACTGCCGGAGGCATTAAGATGATGCGCTGGCTCATCATCATTAACGATATTTTGCTCGAACTCCGGAAACGGGTTCATCCCAGGGCGGTGCTACCACTTAAAATAGGCGGAAACACCATTGCCCCGGAGCAGCCGCGCACCATTCTGGCGTTTTTGCTTTTCTATATTTTTATCTTTCTTAGCGGGGCGCTGCTGCTTACGGCCATGGGCTTCGATATGCCCAGCGCTTTTGGCGCTTCTATTGCTTCCCTGAGCAATATCGGGCCGGCTTTTGGCAGCTTCGGGCCCAGCGACAACTACGCGGCGGTGCCCGAAACAGGCAAGTGGCTGCTTTCTTTTATGATGCTGATCGGCCGGCTGGAGCTGTTTACGGTTCTTATTTTATTTACCCCGGCATTTTGGAAACGCTGATAGCGTCTTATCAACTATGCTATCACATGTTTCTGTATAAGCCCGCTAAAACTGTCTTATAACGCTCAAAGCTGTATTCATTAAGCATGTGCTGTCTTGAAGTCTGATTGCGGGCCGGCTGGCCGTGTTCTAAAACAGCATGAATTGCCGCAACGATTTCCGAAGGGCTGCCGGGTTCCAGCAGGATGCCGGCCGCCTCGCTAACCACGCGCTCCGCCCCGCCGGTTCTGGTGGCCAGCACAGGCAAGCCCGTAGAAAGAGCTTCGAGCGTGGAAACATTGAAGCCCTCCGACCGGCTCGGGAGTATAAAGGCATCGGCAGCATGATAATAGTCCGGAATTTGTGTGCGGGAAACCGGCGGATGAAACCGGACTCTGCCGCTGGGAATTTGCTTCATTTTAGAATGCAGGAGCTCTTCATAGGAATGGCTTCCTTTGCGGCCTAAAATGTGAAAACAGCAATCGGAGCGGTTCAGCTGCCCTATGGCATCTAAAAGTATATCAACGCCTTTTTCGGGATGATGATTGGCTACCGTCAGAAAATGCCGCCGGTCTGCCTCAAAGCCAAGCCGTTTGCGGGCGGCCCGAATTGTATGGGCATCCGGTAGCGAAAAGTGGTCCGTATCTATATAATTATACAAAATTTCGATCGCCAGATCCGGAAACCGGCGCTGAATTTCTTGCTTCAGCCGCGGGCCGCTCACACAAATTTTATCGGCGGCATAAAGAGCCTCCGGCAGTATATTTTTAAATCGGGGATCCTCAATTGTGGAATACCAGTCGGTTCCATGAATGGTAAGAGCGGTCTTATACCCGGCAGCGGCCAGTTGCGGAAGGGCCAACCCGGCAGGGTAAAGACAATGCAGATGCACAATCAGGTTTTCCGGCGGGGGAAGCGCGCTGAGCAGCGCCCGGCTTATCGTTTTTTTAACGGTTTGGGGAGAACGGCGGGCCGGGATGGAAAGATAATATGCCCGGCTTCCGGGGCTGTTGCCAAGAATCGGACTCCGGCTGTCTTTCCATCGTTTTGTGAAAGGAATGGCAAAAGGAGTAGGAACCACCACGCAGGAGGTGAACCTGGGGGTACGCGCCAGGGTATCAACATGATCTTTTACAAACGTATGATGAAAAGGCCGGGCCTCAGATGGATAGTTATGAGCAACGACGCAGATGGTCATGTGGCATTTTGTTGACGTGTGATCTCAAAAATAACTTAGCTTCTTATTATACCGACATATTTCCACGAATGGAACCCCTTCTCAGCCTGAGTGCTATCATAAAAAAGTGCTTTTGAAAGGCGTTTTGCTTGTACTTTTATCAACTTTCGCAGTTCGCGTCAAAATCCTGTAAAAGCTTATTTTCATTCGGCCTTCCAGATTTGGCGGGAGTCGTGGGAAGATACATCATAAAAAATATAAAAGTACGAGTCTGCAGCGGTCATTTTGTTTCAGCAGCGCTGAACGCCCGCCCTCGCTGATGCTTTATAGCTAAGAAACCAACATGGCCCAGTTGTCTTTGCGTCCGCCCGATTTATTAACCCATCCATTATATGCGCACCGTATCGAAACAGCTTTTTCGCTATTTTTTGCAAGGCTTGCTCTACATTGCTCCGCTGGCCATTACCGCCTACATCATTGTGCTGGTTTTTAGCTTTATTGACCGCATTCTGAGGCAGCTTCTCCAACCGCTGTTTGGGGTCGTTATTCCTGGTATCGGGGTACTGCTTATGGTGATGGTGTTGATTCTGCTGGGCTATTTCGGCCAGACCTTTATTGGTCAGCCGCTTAAAACCAATATGGAAAAGCTGCTGGCCCGGATTCCGGTCTTGAACATTGTCTATTCCGCCTTTTCGGACCTGCTTTCATCTCTGATTGGCACGGAGCGTAAATTTACCCGGCCGGTGCTTGTGCAGGTCAACCCGGCAACCAACCTGGAAAAGCTGGGTTTCTTAACGGAAGATGATCTCAGCATCATAGAAGCGGCGGCCCCGGAAAGCTGCGCCGGGAAAAAGGTCGCTGTCTATTTTCCGCACTCCTATAACTTTTCGGGGGAGATGTTCATCGTGCCGGCCGGGCAGGTGCATGCAGTAGATTTACCGCCCGCCGATGTCATGAAATTTATTGTATCGGGCGGCGTGGCCGGGTTCTCTGAAAAGCCGGCCGAGCGTTCTCTTGCGTGAAGGCGGCCTTACGCGCTATTGCGTTTTTTCATTTTGATGCGCCCGGCCTGCCGTACGATGTCTATAAGCAGCCATATAACCGGATACGGCGGCAGCAAGATGCACACAAAGATCATCATATTTTCTTTTACCGGCTTGCCTTCATTAGCCTGTAAAATTCCGGCAATACCGGCCAGCCAGAAAATAAAGGCAAAAAAGCTTGCCAATACAAAAAACAGGGTAGGGAAGAAGCCGAGTGCTTCAAAAATTTGTTGTAGCATTACAAAAAAAATATGACAATTAGGATGGATGATGCCGCCGAAGCACAACAGCCATCATTTTTAAAGAGTAAACCTTAGCCGCGCAGGCCTGAAAAAAGCATGTCCGAAAGCTTCGTTTATATACGTTAAGAAGATAAAAAAATCCGTATTTTAGTAAGCTATTTAATTTACGAAGCATTCTTCCAAAATACCTTAAAAGAGTTTTATAACAGATGTTGCCCATCGTTTCTATTGTAGGCCGGCCAAACGTCGGGAAATCAACTTTATTCAATCGTCTTATTGGCCGGCGCAAGGCCATTGTGCACGATTTTTCCGGCGTTACGCGCGACCGGCACTACGGAGAATCGTTCTGGAACGACCGGGAGTTTACCATTATTGATACCGGTGGCTACGTGCCCGACGACGACGACGTGATGCTTACCGGGATTCGCGAGCAGGTTCAGTTAGCCCTGGAAGAATCTGCGATCACCATTTTTGTAGTAGATGTGGAAACCGGCATTTCCGATCTTGATATGGCCGTAGCCCAGGTGCTGCGCCAGCACGGGCGAAATGTGGTTATTGCTGCCAACAAAGCCGATAACCGGGAGCGCCGCTGGGATGCCGCCGAGTTTTATTCGCTTGGGTTTGAACACGTTTTTCCGGTCTCCTCCATTAACGGCTCGGGAACCGGCGAACTCCTGGATAAAGTAACGGAACTGCTGCCGCCCGAAAAGCCATTCAAACCTTCCGATACACCCAAAATCGCCGTTATCGGCCGGCCCAATGTAGGCAAAAGCAGCTATGTAAATGCCTTGCTCAACCACGACCGCTCTATTGTTACCGACGTAGCCGGGACCACCCGCGACAGCATCGACAGCGAGCTGGAATATAAGGGAACCCGCTATACCCTCATCGATACGGCCGGCTTGCGGCGCCGCGCACGGGTGAAAGAAAATATCGAGTTTTACAGCACGGTGCGCACCATCAGAAGCGTGATGGAATGCGACGTTGCCCTGCTGCTTATCGATGCCGAACAGGGATTTCAGGCCCAGGATATTCGGGTGCTATCGGAGGCCGAGCGCTTCAACAAAGGCATTATCATCGCCGTAAATAAATGGGATCTGCTCGAAAAAGATACCCACACCTACAAAAACTATGTGGAGCAAATTAAAGCCCGCATCCCGATGATGGATTACGTGCCGGTCATCAGCATTTCGGCCAAAGACCGCAAACGGATTTATAACGTGCTCGACCTGGCGGCCGAAATTATCGAAAACCGCCGCCGGAAAATAAGCACGGCCGAGCTGAATAAATTTATTGAGCAGATGAAGATTGAGCGGCCCATGCCCTATGTACGTGGAAACCAGCTTAAGCTCAACTATGCCACCCAGGTGAAGCAAAACCCGCCGGTGTTTGCCTTTTTTATGAATAAACCCCGGGAACTTCCACCTAATTACCGCAGGTTTATTGAACACAGGTTACGTAAAACCTATAACTTTGAAGGCGTTCCCATAACCATGGTATTTAAAGAAAAATCATTGGATCGTAAAGCCTGATGCAGCGTATCCGGCCTGCTTTATATTTGAAGAAGCCCGATATAGATTGTATCTTTATACTTTATGTCTGTGCAGCCGGTTTTCATTATTCTACTTTCATATATTTCAAGACTTAAGAGCTATGCCTGAGTACACGCAAAACCTTGATCAGCCCGTACGTAATGCACTGCATCCCGACAGCGACGGGGAGCGTAAGCTTTCGTTTTTGGAGCGTTTGTACCTGCCCGAGATTATTAAAGGATTAGGCTATACCTTTAAGCAGATGTTCCAGCCAGATGTTACCCAGCGCTATCCCGAAGAAAAATGGGATCCGCCGGCGGTGTTTCGCGGCCGGCCCGTATTGGTGAAAGATAATGGCAAAGAACGCTGCGTGGCTTGTGGATTGTGCGCGCGCGCTTGTCCGCCGCTGGCCATTAGCATGCAGGCCGCCGAAACCGAAGATGAGAAGGAGCGCTATCCCGATTTTTTCGAAATTAACATGCTCCGCTGTATCTATTGCGGGTTTTGTGAGGAAGTCTGCCCCGAAGAAGCCATCGTGATGAGCAACGATTACGACTTGGTGTACCACTCGCGCGGCGATGCTATCTACGATAAAGAAAAACTGCTTGTGCCTAAAGAGGAGCTCAAGGACCGCCTCGATTTCCTCAAAGAATACAAAAACCGGCAGTTCGGACAGTTTTGGAATTATAAAGAAGAAAATAATATCCACTCGGTGCGCAACCGCGACGAAAACTGGGATACCGGGCTTTCGCTCGTAGATATGCTCGAAGCAAAACAAGATGCGGGCACGGATAATAAGCAGCTTTCATGAGCCTGCGGCCTGCTTTTTCTAATGCTTTCATTGTATGATATACGCCGGCTCGTTTTCCAGGCCGCCCCGTTACTTACTAAAATCCGGCTTATCGGCTCGTCCGTTAAGCCGGATTT
>JBMCPG010000100.1:0-6024 GCA_048626035.1 Cyclonatronaceae bacterium | reverse complement strand
ATAATCCAGCTCAGGATGATGCCCCGGCCCGTGCTTCAGCGGGTTGATGTTGGCCTGCACATGCCCGTGCGTGCGGTACATATTGATGAGATTGAGTACCGAAACGGCCTTTTTGGTAACGGCGATATCGTTGCCCTGCCCGCCCAGAAAACCGGTGAAGTTATCGCGGCCATAAGGAACAGGATTGTAGGGAATATCGAGGCTGGCGAAAATCTCATCATAAAAACTTTCCACGCCATTAAGCAGCTTGTGCACTTTGGCCAGAAACTGCCCGGACTCCGCGCCCTGAATGATGCGGTGATCGTAGGTGCTGGTCATGGTCATCACCTTGCTGATGCCCAGATGGTTCAGCAAATCCGGCGACATGGATTGGAACTCGGCGGGGTAATCCATCGCGCCGGTAGCAATGATGGCGCCCTGCTGTTTCATGAGGCGGGGAAGCGAGGAAACCGTGCCAATCGTGCCGGGATTGGTGATGCTGATGGTCGTATTCTGGAAGTCGCTCAGCTCGAGATTACCGTTGCGGGCTTTATCAATCAGCTCGTGGTAGGCGTAGAGAAACTGGCGGAAATCCATTTTATCGACGGCCTTAATATTAGCGACTACAAGATTCCGCGCGCCGTTCTTGCCCGGCAGGTCGATAGCCACGCCCAGGTTCACATCTTCGGGATGGGCCTTTACCGGCTTGCCTTTTTCGTCGGTAGTATAATAAGCATTCAGCGAGGGGACTTCGTTGAGCGCTTTAATGATAGCCCAGCCAATAAAATGGGTGAAGGTCGTTTTCGGCAAGCCGCGTTCGAGCAGATATTTATTAATAACGCTGCGGTCTTCGGCCAGCATTTTAACCGGAATAACGCGCAGAGATGTGGCCGTGGGCAGCTCCAGGCTGTCATCCATGTTTTCGGCAATTTTGGCGGCGGCTCCGCGCAGCGGCTCATAACGCACGCCCTCCGGCTTTGTAGCCGGTGCTTTAGGCTTAGGCTCGGCCGCACGTTTTGCCGGCGGGGCCTTTTCGGGCTTTTTAGCCGCCGGTTTGGTGGCTTCGTGCCCGTTGGTAGCCGGCCTCTGCCGGGGCGTTGGCTCCTTCGCCGGCGCTTCGGGCTTGGGTGCCGGGGCCCCGACATCGGCCGCTTCGCTGGCGAACTCCTCATCAAAGTAGCGTTTCCAGTGCTCTGGCACCGAATCAGGTTTAGCCTGATATTGGTTGTACAACTCTTCTACGAGAGCTGCGTTGGGTCCGAATAAGGCTTCAAGTGACTTCAAGGCAATAAAAATATAAGTGTAAGAATGTTGATGACCCCCGAACCACCCTTATATGTATGCTGGGGCGGCGGACGGTTCGTGTACGTGGTATATGAATATTTTTTCTTAAACAATAACAAACAAATCGTTGCAAGCGCTTTTCCCGCCTTGTCAAAATAAATAATCTGTGCTTAAATCAACAGTCTGCCAGCAGAATATCTGCGCCCACACCGGGAAAAGCCTGCTACGTAATTCAGAGGTATTTTCCTTATACTACTGATTAATGTTAATGCGATGTCATTTTTTTAATTTTTACATCATAAATAAATAGCTTTTATATGGATACAGCCACAGGGGCAGAACAAGTATATTGGGATTTATCAGATCTTTATACTTCTCCCGACGATCCGGCGCTTGCCCGCGACATGAAGCGCGTTGGCCAGATGGCGAGCGAATTTTCGCAAAGTTACAAAAATAAGCTTTCATATTTAAACGCTTCTGAACTTCATGGTGCACTGCAACGCTATGAAGCTATTCAGGATCTGATGGCCCGCATCGGCTCTTATGCCTACCTTAACTGGACTACCAACACCCAAGATGCAGCCCTGGGAAAGCTCGTACAGCAAACCAACGAGCTCGGCTCAGAGCTGAGTCAGCAGCTTGTTTTCTTCGATATCGAGTGGCTCGCCCTGTCCGAAAAAGACGCACAGGCCCTCATGAATGATGAATCACTTTCGGGCTACTATCATTACTTGAAAACCTCCCGCGCCTTCAAGCCCTACATTCTTTCCGAGGAGCAGGAACAAGTGCTTTCTGCCAAATCCGTAACCGGCAAACAAGCCTGGACCCGCTATTTCGACGAAACTCTGGGCGCGGCCCGTTTCGAGCTCGATGGCAAAGAGCTTACCGAGCAGGAAGTGCTGAGCAAGCTGCATCAGCCCGACCGCGAGCTGCGCAAGCGGGCCGCCGCATCGCTGACCGAAGGCTTTAAAAAAATGAACCGCAGCCTCACGTTCATTTTTAACACCCTGTTGGCCGACAAGGCTACCAACGACAAGCTGCGCGGTTATGCAAGCTGGATCACTTCACGCAATTTATCCAACGAAATTAAGGATGAAACCGTCGGGCATCTTGTTAACGCGGTTACCGGGGCGTATCCACTGGCGCAGCGCTACTACCGGCTCAAAGGGCGGCTGCTGGGGCTGGATCAGCTTCAGGATTATGATCGCTATGCGCCGCTGCTTTCCAGCGAATCTACCATAAGCTGGCAACAAGCCCGGGAAACCGTACTCCAGGCCTACAGCCGCTTTCATCCTGAAATGGGCGAAGTAGCCGGCCAATTCTTTGAGCACAACTGGATTGATGCCGCCATCCGTCCCGGCAAACGCGGCGGGGCCTATTCTGCCTCCACTGCCGATTCGGTGCATCCCTACGTATTCATGAATTATGATGGCTCCGTGCGCGATGTGCAAACCCTGGCGCATGAGCTGGGCCACGGCGTGCATCAATATGTTTCGCGCATTCAGGGCCCGCTGCAGTCCGGCACTCCGCTCACGACCGCCGAAACGGCCTCTGTATTCGGCGAGATGCTCGTTTTTCAGGATCTGCTTGCGGGCATGGAGAGCAAAGAAGAGCAACTTGCCCTGCTTTTAGGCAAAATAGACGATTCCATGGCCACCGTATTCCGTCAGGTTTCCATGAACCGTTTTGAAGACGCGATACACACCGCGCGCCGGGAAGAGGGCGAGCTCACTTCGGAGCGGTTCAGCGAGCTCTGGATGGCAACTCAACGCGATTTATACGGCGATTCGGTGCACTTGAACGAGCACTACGGGCTTTGGTGGTCCTATATTCCGCACTTTCTGCACACGCCCGGCTACGTATATGCCTATGCGTTTGGAGAGCTGCTGGTACTTTCCCTGTATGAAAAATACCGGCAGCAGCCCGAAGGCTTTGCCGATCGCTACATAGAAATTTTGCGCGCCGGTGGCTCCGAGTCGCCCGAGTCGCTGACCGCCCGCATGGGCGTAGATATTAACGAACGGGCCTTCTGGCAGGAAGGCATTGGCCTGATTGAGCAACTCGTGGCCCGCGCCGAAGCCCTGGCCGATGAGCTGGGACGTTAAGAAACTGTTTCACCATTTCTGTTTTTTTCCATTCCTCAATATGCAGCCTTTCCGAATCTGTTAGTTCCCCTCTATGAGCGCCGACCAAGAGCAGCATAATCTGCCGAAAGAAGAAAAAGCTTTAGCAAATTTCAAAGATGCCGTTGCTCATCTATTGGTGATGCTGCGGGCCGCAACGACTGCCGATACGGCCTACATGTACTGGGTAAATGAAAGCCGGCAGCAGTTTGTGCTTGAAAGTAGCGATACCGATCTCGAAGACGTTGCCTTTGAGGACCGCGTGGGCTTCGAAAACCACTTTCTGCTCGACTGGAAAGACCTTACCGAACCGCAAATGCTGGAAGTCGGCACTTCGGTTGTCAGCGGCGACCTGCGTCATCATGTAAAAGCTTATGCGGTGCGTAATTTGCTGGTCTTGCCCTTCGTAAACAGCGGGCAAACCGTAGCTCTCATTACGCTCGAATATAAACTTCGCAGCAAGCTAACCGAGGAAAAGCAGCGTATTATTGAGGCTTTTCAGCTCAGCCTTCATAACATTCTCAGCACCTATCTGAACCTGAGCAGCATGATTCGCGAGGAATTCCGGTGGGCAGAATTTGATCAGCGTCTGGCGGCATTTTCTGACCGGCTCAGCCTTCATAATTTACTGATCCGGGTGCTGGAGCACTGCGCCGATTTATTGCCCAATGGCGGCGCAATGCTGGTGAGCTACGGCATGAATGGCTGGCATGCGGTGCTGGGCGAGTCGGCAGGCGGGCGGCGGCTGCCGTTTGGAATGCAGGTTTCGGATCAATCCCAGACCGGGCAGGCGCTGAAGCTCGGTAAGCCACAATTTACGCCACATTTTAACGGCAATCCCAAAGTCCTCAATGCTACCGAACCACGCATTGAAGGAGCCTCGCTGGCCATTCCCCTGGATATACACGAGCGGCGGCAGGGCGTAGTGCTGGCCTGGGACGAAAACCCGAACACCTTTCGCGAGTCGGTAAAGCACATGCTCCAAACGCTGGTGCGCATGGGCGGGCTACAGCTCAGCAGTGCCGAATATAGCATTGCCAGTGATGCGCCCTTTTTGGTAGCCGAGTGCGGGGCCTATACCCGCGAGCTGCTCGAACACATGCTTACCTGCCAGATTAAACAAGCCCGCCGGCAAGCTGATATGCAAAATTCGTGGCTCATTTTTGTCTCTCCGGAAGACTATCAGCGCCTGCGCACACGCTACCGTATGGAACGCCTGAAGCGTTTGCAGCAAAAAATGGCCGCCGACCTGAACCCCAACCACAGCGGGCTGCCCGGCCTGGTTTACTATTATACCGAAAGCTTATTCATAGTTTATATAGAAGCTGAAGAAGAGCAACTACTGCACCGCTGGATGCGCGACATACAGGAAACCGCCCTCAAAAAAGCCAAAACCGGCACCTCGTATATCGAAGGCGTTGATTTCATTATTGGCCGCCACAGCATCGACTGGCACGGCTGCATAGATGCGCACGACCTCATACAACGCGCCAAGCATTCGTTTAATAAAGCTGTGAAGGCCAACACCACGCTGGGCAGTATAATCGAAAGCTCCTGAGCAGTGCCGGGTATTTTTTATTTATGATATTCAATTTTTAACCCTCATACCGAATGGGAAATTTTTATTCGATTATACTTGATGGCCTGGGCTGTGGCCATCAGGAAGACGCCGCCGCCTACGGCGATGCCGGTAGCAACACGCTCGGCAATACCCTTTATGAAACCGGGGTGTCTCTTCCCAATTTTCAAAAGCTCGGCCTGGGCAACATCATCCCGCTTAAAACCGTACTTCCGACCCAACATCCGCTCTGCGCCTGGGGCAAAATGCGGGAAGTCTCCGCAGGTAAAGATTCCACTACCGGCCATTGGGAAATAGCCGGCATTCCGCTCGATACGCCCTTTCCCACGTATCCGGACGGCTTTCCCGAAGAAATTCTTTCGGCTTTTAAACAAGCTACGGGCACCGATGGCGTGTTGGCCAATGCGCCCTACTCCGGCACAACGGTAATTGAAGAATATGGCGAAGAGCATCTGCAAACGGGCCGCCCAATTGTGTACACTTCGGCCGATAGCGTATTTCAGGTGGCCTGCCATACGGATGTAACCCCTGTAGAAAAGCTTTATGAGTGGTGTGAGCACGCGCGCCGGCACATTCTCACCGGCGATCATGCCGTAGGCCGCGTCATTGCACGGCCGTTCGCCGGAGCGCCGGGCAACTTCTACCGTATTACCGAAAAGCGGCTGGATTTTTCGCTGGAAGCCCCCACGCCGAACATCATGAGCGAGCTGCATAAAAATGGCATCAAAACGTATTCTATTGGCAAAATCATAGACTTGTTTGGTACGCCGCACTTCACGCAATATCGCAAAACCGGCAGCAATGCCGAGGGAATTTCCCAGCTTTTATCGATGATGAGCGCGGTCAAAAACAGTTTTGTATTCGTAAACTTGATAGATACCGATCAGCTTTACGGGCACCGCAACGATGCAGCGGGATTTGCCCGAAGTCTGCAGGAATTTGACCGCGCCATTCCGGCGATTTTCAACAAGCTGAAGGGAGGTGATGTGCTGCTCATAACGGCCGATCACGGCAATGACCCCACTACCGGCAGTACCGACCATGCCCGCGAGTTTGTGC
>JBMCPG010000099.1:0-6028 GCA_048626035.1 Cyclonatronaceae bacterium | reverse complement strand
TGCACCCATCATGAAGCTCCTTGTTGAGGTTGATCGGTTCGGGTTGCGGCCCGCAGCCGGACGCTCCGGGCGCGGGGATTCTGCTGAATTTCAGCCGGCGTTGCTTTCACCGGTTTGTTAAAAACAGGTTCCAGCGGACGCAGCACGTTTCCATAAAAATCTTTTTCCGGCCGGCCGCTGTCGTTGCCGGCACGGAAAAACTGTTTCACGATCCGGTCTTCCAGTGAGTGATAAGAGAGTACCACGACCCGCCCGCCGGGTTTCAGCAGCCGCACTACTTGCGGCAGCACCCCGCGCAGGGCCTCCAGCTCCTGGTTGACCTCTATGCGCACGGCCTGAAATACCCGCGCCAGAGACTTTACCCGGTCGGGGCCGTGCACCACTTCTTCGACGGCGCGCTTAAGATCAAAGGTTGTTTGCAGCGGGCGCCGGTCTATGATACGGCGGGCAATGGCCGGGGCGAAACGGTCTTCGCCGTAAGTATAAATAATAGTACGTAGCCGCTCAAAACTATACGTATTTACAACCTGCGCGGCCGTAAGCGGGGAAAGCGTGCCCATGCGCATATCCAGCGGGCCTTCTTCCTGGAAACTGAAGCCGCGGGCGGGCTCATTAATTTGATAGCTGGAGACGCCCAGATCCAGCAGCACGCCGGCGGCTTTGCCATGGTAGCGGGGGTGTATCAGGGTTTCCATAAATCCAAAATTTCCCTTCACCGCCTCGAAACGGGCATCGCTGATGCGGCGGGTCGCCACGGCAAGGGCATCATCATCCTGGTCGATCCCGAAAAGTTTGGCCCCGGGAGCAAGCCGCCGGAGCAGGCCCGCGCTATGTCCGCCGGCCCCGAGCGTGCCATCTATATAGACCCCGGCCGGATCGGTCAGCAAATAGTGCAGACTCGTATCAGGCAGAACCGGCGTGTGATAGGAAGCAAAAGATTGCATTATAAAGAATGAGGAGGTTCGGGGTCGTCCATAAGAGTTTCAAAAAGCTGTTGATAGGTAGCTGTATCCAGCGTTTCATCTTCGGCGGCGAGGGCGGCCGGCGCCCACAGCTCTATGCGTTCGCCGCTGCCGATAAAAATAGCGGTACTGCTGGTTTCAATGCCGGCCCATTTACGCAGGCGGGGCGGAAGGGCCAGGCGGTTTTGGCCATCGAGACTCAGCTCTTCCGCAAAGCGCAAAAACCGCCGTAATACCTTGCGTCCGCTGTCCGAAAAGCTGTTAATCTGGCTCAGGCGCGCTTCGATGCGCTGCCAATGCGCTATGGGGTACAAGTATAGACAGCGATCCAGCCCCCGCAGCAGCACAAAAGCAGCAGCGCCGCTGCCCGAACCCGTATGTTCGGGATGCGGGCATTCCGAACGCAAACGAGCAGGCAGGCAGATGCGGCCTTTATGATCTACACGGTTATGATATTCGCCCTTAAAATGTACCAAAGAGATAGCATTAACACTTATCAGATAACAGCAATGCACGAAAACATGGTCCAAACCTGCCTGGCTTAGCCTGTTGCGGGAGGTTGCACAAGGCCGCGTGCAGGAAAGAACACAGCTATGGGAAAAGTTTATCTTTGAATCATGCAAAAATAAGCCTTTTTTACCACATTCTACCACTCACTACCACAAAGTAGCTGAATCTGGGCTAAGATGCCAATTCAAAAACATATTCCGGCCAGTTTCTGCGGAAATACAAACAGGCGGGGCATAGAAAACGGCTCTGCCGGAGCTTAGAGCTTCCTACAGCAGGCTTGCACTCCAGCACTTAAATTCTTACTATTACCACTTGGTATATGTTATCTTGGGCTCTCGTGAAAGGGGGGCTTATACTATTATGTAAGTACATAATTTAATTAATCTTATTTTTTTAAAATGAAATTTAACGTTGCAAGCGGCGAACTCGTTAAAAGCCTTTCTGCGGTAGCGGGTGCTGTTCCGGCCAAAGCTACTCTTGCCATTCTGGAAATGGTGCTTTTTGAAAGTGAAGATGGGAAGCTTAAACTCTCGGCTACCGATCTGGAAGTTTCCATCATTAAATACGTAGAAGCCGATATTGAAGTAGAAGGTGCGGTAGCCGTACCGGCCCGCCGGCTGCTGGAAACCTTGCGGCAGCTCCCCGATATTCCGGTGTTCTTTGAGGTGGACGAGCGTTTCAACGTGCAGTTTAAAACCGACAAAGGCGCCTACCGCCTGGCCGGAGAGCACGGCGATGAATTCCCGGCCATGCCCGATATGAGCGAGAGCGTTGTTATCGAAACTTCTACCGATATCATACAAAACGCCATTCAGAAAACCAGTTTTGCCGTTTCTAATGATGATCTGCGCCCGGCCATGATGGGCGTGTATTTTGATATCGACACCGAAAGCAGCAAAGTCGTCGCTACCGACGGGCACCGGCTCGTTAAGATGACTACCACCGAGCTCACGGCCGAACAGGCGATAGATTTTATCGTGCCCGATAAAGCCCTCAGCCTCACGCTTAAATCGCTTGAAGCCCTGGATTGTACCCTGAGCGTAAACGATGAGCACATCAGCCTGCAAAGCGGCAATACGCGCATCATTGCCCGGCTTATTAATCAAAAATACCCGAACTACGATACGGTCATTCCCCAGGATAATGAGCGCCTGCTTACCGTAAATAAAGATCAGATGCTTTCTACGGTAAAGCGCGTGGCTATTTTCTCCAGCTCCACCACCCGGCAGATCCGCCTGAAGCTCGGGCCGGAAGAAGTAACGATTAATGCCGAAGACATTGATATGAGCAGTGAAGCCAAGGAAACCATCGAGGCAGAGTATAGCGATGAGCCTATGGAAATCGGCTTCAATGCCAAATATCTGCTGGATGTGCTCGGCAATGTGGACGATCAGGAAGTGCTTATGGAGTTTTCTACCCCCAACCGCGCCGGAATCGTAAAGCCGGCCAAGCAGCAGCCGCAGTCCGAGATTCTGATGCTGGTGATGCCGGTAATGCTCAACTCCTATTAAGCATGCTCTGCTCAGCCAGCCGGGCCGCCGGGCCGCAACGCGATGTATATTTTCGGCAATAGCGCCTGCCGTGGCGCTGTAGCCTTATTTTTTATCTCAAAACGGGCATGCGTGTGTACCGACCTATCATCACCCTTACAACAGATTTTGGTTATCAGGACTACTATGTGAGCGCTATGAAGGCCGTTATTCTGGGCATCAATCCGGATGCACGCCTGCTCGATATTTCCCACAGCATCCCCGCTCAGGATATTATGGCCGGGGCATGGGTGCTCAAAAATGCTGCATTCATGTTTCCGGAAGGCAGCATTCATCTGGCCGTTGTAGATCCCGGCGTGGGTACGGCCCGCAAGCCCATTGTCGCAGAAATCGACGGGCATCATTTCGTAGGCCCCGATAACGGGCTGTTTTCGCTGGTGGCCAGCCAGCGAAATTATACGGCCTACGAACTTACTAATAAAGCCTATATGGCCGGCCAGATCTCACGTACGTTCCACGGGCGCGATATTTTTGCCCCGGTGGCCGGGCATCTTTCCACCGGTGTTTCTGCTGATGCCTTCGGGCCGGTGCTGCCCGAAATGTTGCGCTATCGCTGGGCCACGCCCATTCACGATAGCGAGGGCATTCAGGGCTGGGTGATGCATATCGATGGCTACGGCAACCTGATTACCAATATTCCGGCCAGCCTGATTGAAGAATACGAGTATAAAACCATGAAAATATATGCCGGAACCACCATTATGCGCGATATACACGCCGCCTATGGTGATGTGCCCACAGGCGAGGCGGTCAGCCTGATTGGCAGCTCCGGAATGCTGGAAATTAGCGTAAATCAGGGCCGGGCCGAAGAGCTGCTGAACGTGCAGAAAGGCGCCTCGATATCGGTTATATTTAAGAAATGATTCTGCAGCGGCGGCTGTTTACGGCAATGTTGTTCATTATCTTTATACCTATTTTTTTTTGAAGAGCTTTTCCAGGTTAGCGCATTGTGGATGTAAAACACTCTATATTACTGCTCGAAGATGAGGCAGAGTCGGCCGAAATGCTGGCAAATTATTTTCAAATTCAAGGCTTTGAAGTACTCGTGGCCAACAATGGAAAACAGGCCGAAGCGCTGCTTTCAGAACAATCGGAACGCGTCGATCTGGCCATTCTTGATATTATGGTTCCTGAAGTCGATGGCCTCGAAGTCTGCGCTTTTATTCGCGAACACCCGGTATTACATTCCATTCCGGTGCTTTTTTTAACGGCTAAAGATCAGGAAGAAGACGAAATTTATGGGCTCAAAGCCGGTGCAGACGACTATATCGCCAAGCCTGCCAGCCTCAAGCTGGTAGAAGCCCGCGTGCGTACCCTGCTGCGGCGGCAGCCCGCCCGCTCCTCCGGATGGCTGCATTTTGGAAATATATACTTAGACACCCGCAATAGGGAAGTGCTCGCCGGGCAGCAGCGTATAGACTTGACCAGCACAGAATTCAAGATTCTTGAACTTTTGCTGCATCAGCCTAATAAAGTATTTACGCGGCAGGAAATTCTTAACGAAATTTCTGAAGACCAAAAATTTGTGTTCGACCGCACCGTAGATGTGCACGTTAAGAACCTGCGCATCAAGCTCGGGGAAACCGGCGAAGCCATCAAAACGTATCGCGGCACCGGCTACGGCATGGATCGAAGCCAGATCTCCTGAGCGGAGGCCGGGCGTATGCGCATACAATACAAGCTCTCCATCACCTTTGTGCTGCTGTTAGTCTTTGGGGTAACCGCCATCAGTTCGTACTCCATTGTGTTCATTCGCGGCTACCTGATGAATCAGGCCGAAGAGGGCATACAAGCCGATGCTGAGCAACTGCTTACCACGCTTCAGCTCATGAAAGGCAGCCAAAACGGCCTTAGTGAAGTGCTGCATACTATTGGAAAGACATCGCCCTACGACATCCGTATTTTTGATGAACGCGGGCAATTTATAGACGCGAGTTTTACCTCTTCGGGCCTTGCCTCAGCCCGCCCCGGCGCGGCCCTGCCCGACTCCAGCCGGCAGCGGCTTGCACAACTCGGGTCCGACGACGAAACCCCTTATACCCGGCTCTTTTATACCCTCAATGAAGAAGATAACCCACGGGTGTTTGTCTTCGGAAAGCTCCCTGAAGCCGTAACCGGCGCATTATATTACATCGAAATAAGCCGGCTTAAAGAAGATATTTACCGACCCGTACGCACCATCCGGTGGATTATTTATTCAGGCATGTTTATTTCCATTGCCATTATCCTGTTCGTGAGCTTTTTATTCAGCGAATATCTGGCCCGGCCCATTTTAGCGCTCAAAAACGCATCACAGCGCATCGCTGAGGGCGATACCAAGCAGCAAATCCATTTAGACCGCACCGACGAGTTTGGCATGCTGGCCGATTCCCTGAATCGCATGGCGGCCCGCCTGCAGCGGGATAACGAGCAACTGGTGAAGGCTGCCGAGAAGCAAAAACAGTTCTACGCCGATATTGCCCACGAAATCCGCAATCCGCTGCATACCATCTCCGGAACGCTGGAAATGCTCCAACTCGAAGGCCTGCCCGAAGAAAAGCGAAAAAAGTTTCTCGACAGCGCCCGCAATCAGGCCGAACGCCTGAACCGCCTGTTTAAAGACCTGATGACGCTTCAGCGCTCAGATATGCAGCGCGCGTTTCTGCATAAAAAGCACGTGCGCCTGCGGCCGCTGGTCGAGAACGTAGCCGCAGCGTTTCGGGAAATGGCCGAAGCACGCGGGCTGGACTTTCGCATCAGCGGGCCGGATGTACGTGTATATGCTGATCCCGGAAAGCTCGAACAAGTCTTTGATAACCTTATAAGCAACGCCCTTAAATATACCCCTCAGGGCCATATTGAAATTGCCTGGCGCAAAGATCATGAAGACCCGCACTGGCTGCACTGCTCCGTTTCGGATACCGGCATCGGGATTCCGCCACAGCACATTTCAAAACTTTTTGACCGCTTTTACAGAACCGACAAAGCCCGCTCGCGCGACAAAGGCGGAGCGGGCCTTGGATTATC
>JBMCPG010000098.1:0-6079 GCA_048626035.1 Cyclonatronaceae bacterium | reverse complement strand
CCCCGGGCATCCTGGCTAAGTTTTGAAATACCTGTAGCCTCAGAGATTTTCTCGAAGCGAAAAGCCGGCGTTTCTTCCCCGTCTGTTCGTTCGTGCATGGCCCAGATCCCGTTAGCCGATCCAATCCAGATGGCCCCTGTTTCCGGTTCCCGCAGCAAGGTATTGATGGTGCCGGTATCGGGTATGTCAGGAATGCGCACAAAACGCCCGGCCTGCTCATCGAGATAAAACAAATATCCCTGCTGGGAAGATAAAATAAGCGTTTGCCGGTCGGTCTGCTCAAACTGAAACGAGCGCACAAAGCTGGAGGTACGGTACTGTTCGGGCAGAAAATAGCGCTCCAGCTCTTGGGTTTGCCGGTTGTAGCGCGCCACGGAATAGACTTCACTAATCCAGATATCGCCCCGATGATCTTCATACAGCGCCTTGGGATAATTAACGGTGGCCGGGCCGGGATTTCCCCCGCCGGGAAGCAGGGTTTCGAGCTGCAGGCGCTGGCTGCTGTGCCCGGCAATTCGTGAAATACCGGCATCATGATAAATAAGGAGCTCCCCGTCTGAGGTTTTCAGAAACCCTTTGGGATAAGAGGAATTCAGCCCGTTTTCATAGTTTATGAACTCGCGGCCGTCGTAACGGATAATGCCGGCATCGGTAGCAATCCACAAAAAGCCTTTTTCATCTTCGACAGCGCCCTTGGCGAGATTGGTAGGCAGCCCGTCGGCCGTTTGGTAAACAACGCTTCGATACTGCTGTGCATACCCGGGTATCGCGGCCAGCAAAAGCACGGCAACAAGCACTGGCATCGCACGAGTTTGTAAAGCTGAAAGACACATAGTTAAAGAGAAGCAGTAGTCATACGGGGTCTTTACCTGACCAAAATAAAAAGCAAATGCAGGAAAGTGATCCGGGAAGTAATGGAAATTATGGCATGTGCCTGCGTCAACAATGAGATTGTTTTAACATACGGAAAATTATGCTGTTTTTCCCCGTTGCCGGCGGCAAATTATAAGAGGCTGAAATCGTTTAGCCGCTGCTGTTTTCCCATTGCCGGCCGAGCATATCGAGACGCTCGAGCCGCGCCAGATGCAGCGCTGCGGCAGAAGATTGCCGTAGCCCGCTTTGCAAATACTCAAGCCAGCGGGCCGCCTCCTGTCCGAAGCCACGGGCAAAAAGCCGCCGTGTGTAGGCTTCCATAAGCTGATATTCGGCCGCCGTCCGGTATTCGTAGGGTTCTGTTTCAGGCGGCTCAAAGACGCAGCCGGGAGCTTCGGGCGCGTCTGGCCGCAGGCATTGACGAAGCGCATAAGGCCTTAAAGAAGGCGGAAGCTCGTGCAATGAGCGGGGGGATGAAGCCATTTCTGCTAAGGGCACCGCAGGGCTGCCATACCGGAAATAGAGCAGGCGCGGCCGGATATCGGGGTTCAGGCGAAGGGCGATGGCTTCGGGCAGGGAGCCATCATCATTTGTTTCAAAATTTTGTAGCAGCGCAAGGCCGGCTCTCTCATTCTGGCTGATGAAATACGCATCGGCCCTTAAAAGCCGGATCTGCGGGGCCGTAGCGGCCCGGACTGCCGGGGCATCGGCAAAACCGGCGGCCGCTTCTGCCGAGTGCCGTAAAGCCGCCGTGCCCCAAAGCCGTAAAAAAGCTGTTGAAAGCCTTTCAGGATGTTGCCGGGCGTATGTATTGAGGCGGGAGTAGGCCAGCGAGTCGGCGTTTTCGACCTGTAGTTCACGTGCGCCTTCCATCACCCTTTGTTCGGGCGAAATATGAAATACGCAGCTTTTTTCAGCAATGCCGGGCGCGCTGAAAACCTGGTTCGAAAGGGCAAGCTGTGCTTCATCTACGGGTACTTGTTTCAAAAAGGCATGCCAGCCAGCAATCAGAGCTTCAAAATCGGTTTCGTAGCCCGCACTCAGCCGCCCGGTACGATAGGCCGTTTTGAATTGCTCTACGGAATATTCGCGCAGCAGCCAATCCACAAATGAGCCGGCGAGGGTATAGCTAAGCGAACCGCTGAGAGCGTAAAACCCGGCCGGGCTCATTAGCCGCTGCATTTTTTCTGCTGCGGGCAGCTCGGGCTGGGCGGCCACGATCTGATGCAGGCTTGCCTGCGTAGTACGTGCGCCCTGCAGCGCTACGGCCAGGCCTTCAACCAGAGCAATATTCGGGCTGGCGTTAAGCACCGGCATGCCAAACTCCCGGGCAATAACGTGCACCAGCTCGTGCCGGAGCACATTGCTGAGGGCAGCCTGCTGGATATGAAGCTGCGGCTTGCGCTGCCATACCGGCACATAAACGGTGTTGCCGGCACCAGTGAGGCGTTTTTTCTGCCAGGAATGGCGGTAGATATAGCTCTGGATGCGCGGCAGCTTCTGCGGGTCAAGCTCCAGGCGGGCGGCGATTTCGCGAATATGAAAATCATGCGTTGCTGCAATCCATTTTAGTTCTTCGCGGCTCAGAGAAGCATCATGATAGAGGATCGCAAATTCGGTTTCACTGCGCTGTCCCAGCTCTTGCTGCAAGTATTGCGGGGGCGAAATGATGCCGTTCTGGCTCAAATTGCTGTAGCTCAGCAGCAGGCTAAGCAACAGCAGGCCGGCAAAACTGCGGATGCTGCGCTGCGCGCCAGCCGCCGGCCCTTTAACTTTGCGAAGGCGTACGGAGGGAAGCAACCAGAACAACCCGGCCCAGCTCAGGCTTATGAGCCGGAAATAGAGCACCGAAGGCGAAAGGGCAACCTGCTCATCATAAATAGGGCCGGGCCAGTAGCCCCACACATGGTTGTGAAAATAGACCTGCGGATAGGCCAGCAGTTCAAAAAGCAGGCTTCCAAGGGAAATGAGCAAAAGCAACAGCAGGCTGTAGAGCCGCGGCCGGGCGCTGAACAAACGAAAATACCGCCCGATGGCAAAACCCAGCATCACCGATGGCGGGGGCAGAAGCAACCAGAAGCTCAGACCTTCAAACGATAAACAACCGCGCAGCCACCCGGCAATAAGCAGCGGAAACGCCGGTAAAAGACTGATAAGAAGGCCGGCCGTAAGCGCCCGCAGGCCCGAAGCCGGCGTGGCCCGCATTTTTACACGCGTGCTGGCGTAGAGGGCGGCGGCAAAGGCGCCCAAAAGAGCCGTAAGCCCGGCCGATAAAAAATGCAGCTCGCGCAGCAGCGGAATAAAACTGAGAATAAGGCCGTAGGTCAGCGCCGCCGCGCCCCAGCGCGCAGGTGCGTTCCGCATCATTGCGTTGCCCGCTTATTTTTGGAACATCGTGGAAAGTACGAACCAGATATTCTCTTTACGTTCTTTAAGACGACGTGAAAAATAGGGAAACCACATCGTGCCATAAGGCACATACACGCGCACGTTATAGCCCTCTCTGGCCAGCTCTTTACAGGTTTCCAGCCGCATTCCGTAAAGCATCTGAAACTCAAAGCGCGATTTTCCGATATTGTTTTCGGTGATGTAGGTTTTCGTCCACTCCAGCAGCTCATCATCGTGTGTAGCAATGCGCGGATACAAGGTTTTATCCAGCAATATCTGCGCATATTCTTTATAGGCCTGGCGGATATCACTCATTTTTTGCAGAGCGATGCGTTCCGGCTCGCCATAGGCTCCTTTGCACAAACGTACATCTGCGCCCATGCCGGCCAGCCGGTCGATATCGGCTTTTGTGCGGTGTAAATAGGCCTGAATTACGATGCCTACGTGTTTGCCATACTGCTGGAACGCTTCTGCAAATAAATCTATGGTAGATTGTGTATGGGCCGAACTTTCCATATCGATACGCACAAACTGATCAAACTTTCGGGCCGCATCCAGCAGTTTAAACAAATTATCGCGGCAATAATCGCGGTCGATACTCAGCCCGAGCATGGTCAACTTAATGGAAATACTGGCATCAATGCCCTGTTCGTGTATGCCCTCCAGCAGCTCTATATAGTGCTGTAGCGTTTCGTCGGCGGTGCTGCGCTCGGTTACATCCTCGCCGAGCAGATCCAGCGTAACTTTAATGCCGTACTCGTTAAGGTCGGCCACTTTCGGGACGGCCTGTTGAAGCGATTCTCCGGCTACAAAGCGTTTGGCTAAAGCGTAAGGCAGTTTCATAATAAATAAAGTAGGCGGTGGAAGGGAAAATGAGCGCAGCACTACAGCTGCCAGAAAGCGCCTTCAAAATGCTGAATGCGCGGCTGTTCCGGGTCTGCGGGCGGAATAACAATAGAGATGATGTCGAAGCGAATCGGCGCGCCTTCCATTTTACGCTCATATAGCCAGGCCTCGGCTACTTTATAGAGTGATTTTTTCTTGGCGCTGTCCACGGCATCTTCCGGCTCTCCAAAAAGCGTAGCGCTTCGGGTTTTAACTTCCACAAAGATAATTTGACGGCCGTTGTAAGCGATGATATCAACCTCAGATTTCTCAAAATGATAGTTGCGTTCAAGAATACGTATATCCTGTTCTTCGAGGTAGCGCACGGCCAGGTCTTCGCCCCGGCGGCCCAAAATCAGATGTGGTGAGGTGGAGCCCATAAATAAAAATAGCGGTTAAAAATAGATGAAGCGGTTCCAAAAACAGACAGCGTTTTTCAGACATCCGGGCTTGTATCAGCAGCCGGAAGTCCCGCCCTGCCCGGAGCCTGCTTCGCTTTCCTGCTGCAATTGATATTGCTTGGCCATTTCTACAATGCCCTTAATCTGATCCACGTTCTTCTCGGAAATATACGGCAAAACAGCTTCCGAAAAATCATTGAAAAGCTGTAAAAAGTCGGTAAAGCTATCCAGGCGTTTCTTAAAATGGCGGACTTCGGGAGCATCTTCGGGGCCGGCTTTAAGCAACTCGGTACAGCGCGTAAGGGTTTGCTGAATGGGGCTTATTTCCCGGCGCTGCCGCTCGCCTATAATACGCGCGGCCGTGGTCCATAAATCTTTTTCGGAGGTAAAGAAATCCCGGCGCTCGCCCGAAATATGGGTTTTATGCACCAGCCCCCATTCAATAAGATTGCGCACATTCATATTTGCATTGCCCCGGCTTATCTTAAGTTTCTCCATGATGGTGTCGGTATCTATAGGCGCGGGTTCAGCAAATAAAAGCGCATAAATCTGTGCCATGGTTCTGTTGATGCCCCAGGCAGACGACATCTCGCCCCAGTAGTTGATAAATACATCCAGTGCCTGCTTGTATTCTTTTGCATGTGCATCGGAATGGGTTGCGGACGAAGATGCGGGCATTTCGGTGGTCGAAGAAGTATTGTTGCTCATATCGAAAGCTGCCTTGAGAGGTTAAACGTTATATCGGTGGGGAAAATCATCAAACAGCCTCTTGCAACGCAGCAGGACAGCACTTATGCTCAAATTCGGGTAGAAAATGTACACGCCGCTGAATGGCCGGGCTGCGATGCCTTACACGTAATGAGGCCAATAAGATGATTTTTATAAACTGGAAACGCTTCTATAAAAAGACGCGCGAGGGGTATTATTTTATTGATGAAGACAGTTAAGGGCGCTGTGCCGCAAAACGATGATCTACAGAAGAACGTCTCTTTGCAATATAAATATTTCATATTTTTTTGTGTTTACCAAAGCGAACACGTTTGCTTCCAATTGTTTGAATTGGTGTAAAGCCAGTAAACACAAATCGGTCGTTTCACAATTCCGGAAACGCTGGAGTTTGAAAATAGTTCAGCAGGGCGCATAGAACGCGCACAAACAGCCAACAAAGGAATTATACGATTGCGCAGGCGAAATGTCAAAAAACCCGCCTGCGCGGGGCATCGCAGAACGGGTTTTGGCAACAAAAGTTTAACTGAAAGGCGTTTTCTCAGTCGCGGGTCAGGGCGGCGAGGCCTTTTTTCAGGCGGCTGATGCCTTCTTTCAGGGTTTCCATAGAAGCCGAATAGCTAAGCCGAACGCCGTTGGGTTCGCCAAAAGCATCGCCGGGCACAATAGCCAGGCCGTGATGCTCAATCAGGTACATGCACAAATCGGTGCTGCGCTCTATGGGGGTTCCTTCCGGGGTTTTAGTGCCAAGATAGGCCGAAATATCCGGGAACGCATAAAAAGCCCCGCCGGGGGTGAAACAATGC
>JBMCPG010000097.1:0-6103 GCA_048626035.1 Cyclonatronaceae bacterium | reverse complement strand
AATTTGGGCCATACGACGTTTATATCCGGATAGTGATCGCATCATCTTTATGATGCTGAACGAACGCCCGTTGCAGGGCTATTTCGAGGGGGAAGCGTAAATACGTATAAGCTGATTCCTTCAAAAATAAGCCGTATCAAGTCTGTATCAAGTCTGTATCAAGTCTCACTCACGCCTGACCGCGGTGGCCCGGGCTGTAGAGCGATAGCGGAGATGATACAGGCTTATATCGGAGCCTGGGTATAGGTGCCTATTGCTGTGGAGGGGCTACAACGATAGCCGCCGCGCTGGGGCTCCGACACCTCGGAGAGAGGATATTGGCTCTACGGCTAAAACCACAAAACCTTACCGCACTTTAGTGCTTCCCGATGTTGGCGAAAGGCTAAATCATCATCACCATAAATCCGGGACATCAATTCTTATTCCGCGCAATCAGCGTCTCAAAAAATCCGGACATTACTTCGTAAACCTATCTTCAAATGGCCGCGTTGTTGCAGCGTAATATCTGGTAACAACATAAAAAAAGCCTTCATAAGTAATTGCTTATGAAGGCTTTTTAATCTTTCATTGTGCCCAGGGGGGGACTCGAACCCCCATGTCATTGCTGACATACGCCCCTGAAACGCACGCGTCTACCAATTCCGCCACCTGGGCTTTTTTGCTTTTTTAACAAGAATCCAAATATAAAGCCTTTTTAAGGCGAACGCAATACTTTACGGGAAAATAATTGCCGCTTTTTCGATGCTGTAAAAGCGGCTCCGTGCCGGCAGATGCCGCCCGTTTTGCCTATTTTTATTGCTTGCCCGGCCGTAGTGTTGTATCCAAACCAGGCCCTGTTCACTTATATTATCTTTAGTTATGCTGCTTTCTGATATTCATGTGATTGAATTTGCCGGCGTGCTGGCCGGGCCGTCCGCAGGGATGTTTCTGGCCGAGGCGGGGGCCGGGGTGCTCAAAATTGAGCCGCCCGGCCGGGGCGATGTTACCCGCTCCTGGCGGCTTGCCGGCGAGCAGGACTTCCATGAGGAGTCGCGCAGCAGCTATTTTAACAGTATAAACTGGGGCAAGGAGAGCCTGGTGATGGATCTGAAGGCCCCCGAAAACCGCCCGAGGCTCCGCGAGCTGGTTCGCAAGGCGGATGTAGCGCTGCTGAGCTTTGCGCCGGGCAGCGCCGATGCGCTGGGACTCTCTTATGAGGTGCTCAGCGGCTGGAATCCCGGTCTTATTTATGCCTCCATTTCCGGCTATGGCCCGCTCGATGAGCGCCTGGCCTACGATGCCCTCATTCAGGCCGAGTCCGGGTTTATGCACCTGAATCGCAGGCCCGGCACGCCGCCGGCTAAAATGCCTGTTGCTCTTATTGATGTGCTGGCGGCGCATCATCTTAAAGAACTTATTTTGCTGGCGCTTATCCAAAAGATGAAGTCGGGCGAGGGCGCTTGTGTCGATGTTTCGTTGTTTGAAGTGGCCGTGAGCTCGCTGGCGAATCAGGCGTCTTCGTGGCTGAGCGCGGGTGTGGAGCCGGAGCCGATGGGCAGCGAACATCCTCATATTTTTCCATACGGCGGAAGTTTTGCAACGGGCGACGGCCGCGAAATCGTGCTTGCGGTGGGCAGCGATGCTCAATTTACCCGCCTGTGCAGTGCCCTGGGTGATGCCGGCCTGGCTCAGGATCCGCGCTTTCGCCGGAATGCCGACCGCTCGGCTTCCCGTGAAATCCTGCGCCCGAGGCTTCAGGCGCTGTTCACCGGGGTTGCCGAGGCGCAGTCTTTTTTGAAAACCCTGCATGCGGCAAAGGTTCCGGCTGCTTTAATTCGCCGCGTTTCAGAAGCGGTAAAGCAGTATGAGGCCAGATTCATGCTTCACCAGAGCGATGCAGGCGCAGGCGGGTTGCCGCAACTGTGCGGCCGCATTAACGGAAAACCGGCCGCGCGGAAGCTGCCGGTTCCGCCCCGGCTTGGAAAATAGTGCAGCGGGTAGGGGTTCAGTATTGCGCTTCGATGTGTAAACAGCTACATTTTGGAGTTCCTCTGCGCGTTAAAATTAACGTCTGGCTCAGATTCGAGCCCCGCAAATATGCAGTCATCATCCTTATGTTTAGCAATTTATTTCTATGCGAGATTCTTCCCGAGAACAGGCGGTAGAAGCAACGGCCGATCATCCCGCCGAATCAGCTCCGGTACCTCTGCGCCGCCAGATTTTACAGGTCAGCCGCACGTTGCTGCTGGAAAAAGGCTTTGACCGCATGTCGATGCGCAAAATAGCGGCCAGCGTGGGCTGTAGCGCTACCAGTATTTATCTGTATTTCAAGAATAAAGATGATTTGCTCCATGCCCTTATCGAAGAGGGCTTTGAGCTGCTGTATCAAAATTTGATTCAGGTGCTCGAACGCGTGCCGGAGTCGCAGCCCGAAGCCCGCATTGAGGGGCTTTGCCGCGAGTTTATCAGCTTTGGCATGGAAAACCCGGAGTATTATGAAATCATGTTTCAGCTCCATCCCAAGCACATGCGGCGCTATCCGGTGGAAAAATACCGCAAGGCCCGGCGCAATATCGATCTCATCATGCAGCATCTGGAGCAGGGGCACAAGCAACAGCTTTTTTATATTCCCGATGCCCGCCTGGTGGCCAACGTGATTCTCTCTACGCTGCACGGCGGGATTTCGCTGATGAATGCCGGCCGTATAGACGTGAAAGTAGATCGTGAAAGTTATGTGGAAACTATCGTAAAGAGCGTGCTGGCCGGCATCCGGAACGCATCATAATATTAGTGCTTTAAATCTACCGAGGTTGCGCCCCAGTTGCCGGTTCCCGTGCCCATATAATAGGCTTCCACATCGGGATGCTTTTCCAGAATGCTGTGCACATGCCGCCGCAGCGTGCCGGTTCCTTTTCCATGAATGATGCGCAGCTCGTAAATCCCTTTTTCTTTGCAGGCTTCGATATAGTCGGGAATGAGGTGTTTTACCTCGTTTGGGCGAAACAAATGCAGATCAAGCACGCCGTCTATGGGCAGCTCGTGGGCATCGTCGGGCTGAAATTCGGGCGGTTGGGCCATGTTTTGTACTGGATGTATGATGAAGCTCCGGCGGCCATCATCCTGCAAAAAGCGCTCAGGAGCTGGTGGACGCAATGAAATTCCGGAGCAACAGGCTGCCGGCCCGCCCCGATTTTTCCGGATGAAACTGCACGCCGGCAAAATTATTCCGCGCTACGATGCACGCAAAATCACTTCCGGCGTAGCGGCTTGCGGCCAGCGTTTCGGCGGTTACCGGCGCGTAATAACTGTGCACATAATAAAAATAGTCGTCCGCACGAAGGCCTTCCAGCAGCGGATGGGCACCGCTTTTGAGGGTCTTAAACGTATTCCAGCCCATGTGCGGAACCTTGTGGCGGGCGGCATCAAATTTTTTGAGCCGGCCGCTTACGATGCCCAGCGTGGGCGTATCGCCTTCTTCACTGAACTCATACAGCAGTTGCATGCCCAGGCAAATGCCTAAAACGGGCTTGGTGGTTTCCTGCAGCCAGGTGTGCAGTCCGGTATCCCGCAGCGCCTGCATGGCCGATTCGGCATGGCCCACGCCGGGAAAAATGATGCCGTCGGAGGCCTCAAGCGCGGCTTTATCGTTGGTGATTTGATAGGTGGCGCCAAGCCGCTCCAGGGCGTTGGAAACCGATGCCGTATTTCCGGCGCGATAATCGATGATGCTGATCATAAAATAAAATCAAAAATGTAGGATGAAGGCTTCCGGCTCATAAAACGCCTTTGCTGCTCGGAATTTCGCTGCTGCCCGTGCGGCGTACGGCTTGTTTGAGGGAAATGGCGAAGGCTTTGAAAAGTGCCTCAATCTGGTGATGATCGTTGCCGGCCAGGACTTCGGCGTGCAGCGTGGCCTTCATATTCATGGCCAGCGAGTAGAAAAAATGATGCGTCATTTCGGTGGGAAATTCGCCCACGCTGTCGCGGCGGAGCTGCGCATCAAAGACCAGATACGGCCGCCCGGAAAGGTCGAGCGCCACGGTAGCGCGGGTTTCATCCATCGGCAGAATACAGGAAGCGTAGCGTGTAATGCCCCGTTTTTCGCCCAGAGCCTGCCGGATGGCTTCGCCGAGCGCAAGGGCGGTATCTTCGATAGTATGATGCGCGTCGATGTGCAGATCGCCGGTGCAGCGCAGAGCCAGATCTACGCCGCCGTGCCGGGCAATTTGCTCCAGCATGTGATCGTAAAAGCCTACGCCGGTGCTGATTTCATGGGCGCCGCTGCCGTCCAGATTCAGCGCTACTTCTATGGTCGTTTCTTTGGTGATGCGCTGCACCCGGGCTTTCCGGGGCGGAAAAAGCAGCGCCTGCGCCACGGCATTCCAGTCGGGGTACGTTTTGGATATGGCCTCCACGCCACCGGAAGTATCCGGGCGGGTTTGCTCGATGATGAGCCCTTCCTCATGGCCGGAAATCCGGACATCGGCCGGCTGAGGCGTTTCGCCGGGGGCGTGTTCGAGCACAAGGCCTTGTTGTTCAAAAAGCCGGAGCGTATCAGCCGGGAGCGCCGTTTCGGCCGGTACGCGAAGCCGGTGCCCGGCCTCATGAAGCCGCAGGAGGCCGCGCAGTACAAGCGGGCGCAGTTCGGGCGCTTGGCCGGCAGAGGAAAAACGGAGCAGAGAAGAATCTTCCAGATGAATTAACATGGGCATCGGGGGAGATTGGGGGAGGGGGAGATGGGGGTGAGTGGGGGGCTTAAAGCAGTTCGTTGAGGGCCTTCAGCAGCGCGTCGTTTTCGGCGGCGGTGCCAATGGTGATGCGCAGGCCGTCGTCGCAGTGCATCTGATCGCCCCGGTAGCGCACAATAATGCCGCGTTTGGCCAGAGCTTCATAAATATGCCGCGCTCCGGGAATCTGAACCAGCAGGAAATTAGCATCGCTGGGGAACACGCGCTTCACGCCGGGATGCTTCTCCAGCGCTTCGGCCACCCGTGCGCGCTCGGCCAGCAGCGTATCTACCGTGTTTTGCATATACCCGGGCGAGGAAAGCGCCCGGAGTGCCGCGCGCTGCGTGAGCGCATTTACGTTATAGGGCGGCTTCACGCGCATCATATAGCTAATCAGTTCCGGCGAGGCAAAGGCCATACCAAGGCGGATACCGGCCAGCCCCCAGGCTTTCGATAAGGTTTGCATCACCACTAAATTCGGGTAATCGGCCAGCAGAGCGAGCAGGCTGGGCGCGGCGCTGAAATCTATATAGGCCTCATCTACGACCACCAGGCCCGGAAAACCGCTAAGAATGGTTCTGATGGTTTCGGTATTCTGCCGGTTGGCCGTCGGGTTGTTGGGCGAGCACAGAAAAATCAGTTTTGCGCTTTTATGTGATGCCTTTTCGAGCACGGCATCGGGCGAGAGGCTAAAATCGGGATTCAGCGGTACTTTGATGACCTCCACGCCCTGGATATCCGCACTTACTTCATACATGCCGTAGGTAGGCGGGGTGATGAGAACGCGGCCGTCTCCGGGGGCGCAGCAGATGCGAATGAGCAGATCAATGGCTTCATCGCTGCCGTTGCCCAGAAATATTTGCTCCGGCGCAATGGATTTCAGCTCTGCCAGGCGATTGCGCAGGGCTTCGTACTGCGGATCGGGATAGCGGTTTAAGGCCGGTGCTCCGGCATCTTCATCAGCAATGGCGGGCTGATGGGGGTTTTCGTTGGCATCCAGCAGCACGCCTTCCTTAAAATCATCGCGGGCCGAGCGGTAAGGTTTAAGCCGCAAAATGTTGGGTCGCAGAATATCCTGTAGGCTGAATGTGGAAGCGGGTGAAGACTGGTTTTCAATCATAGTTCAGGATTCGGATTCGATGCGTTTGAGGCGGCGGCTAACGGCCTGTTTATGAGCTTCCAGGCCCTCGGCTTCTGCCATGACTTCTACGGTGCGGCCAAGGTTTTGCAAGCCCTCTTTGCTAAGCTTCTGAAAGGTTACGAGTTTGTAGAAGGAGTCCAGGGAAACGCCGCTGTACATGTTTGCGTACCCGCTGGTGGGCAGGGTATGGTTGGTGCCGGAAGCGTAATCGCCGGCGCTTTCGGGTGTCCAGGGCCCCAGGAATACGGAGCCGGCG
>JBMCPG010000096.1:0-6123 GCA_048626035.1 Cyclonatronaceae bacterium | reverse complement strand
CGGGCTGTACCGGCAGGACGTGATGGAAACCAAAGTTCGCGACAAAACCATCAAAAACCAGATGTACCGGGAATCGCTGAGCGGCCTGAAGATTCCGCGCGTGGCGCTGCCGCAGTTTGGCGGCTGGGGCGACCGGCTGAAATTTGCCCTGAAAGAGAATGTGCCAGGCTATTTTCCCTATACCGGCGGCGTATTTCCGTTCAAGCGGGAAGGCGAGGACCCCACGCGCATGTTTGCCGGCGAAGGTACGCCCGAACGCACCAATAAACGCTTTCATTATGTGAGTAAGGGATTGCCCGCCAAGCGGCTTTCCACGGCCTTCGATTCGGTTACGCTGTATGGCGAAGATCCCGATCTACGCCCTGATATTTATGGCAAAGTCGGCAACTCCGGCGTGAGCATCTGCACCCTGGACGACATGAAAAAGCTCTACTCCGGCTTTCATCTCACGCAGCCGAATACTTCCGTCTCCATGACCATCAACGGGCCGGCCCCCATGATTCTGGCCATGTTTATGAATACGGCCGTGGATCAGCAGGTGGAAGCCTGGCTGCGGGAACAAGGCCGGTGGGAAGAAGCGCAGCGGAAAATCAAGGCGTATTTTGATGAAAAAGGCGTGGAGCCGCCGAAGTACCACCTCAGCACGCCGGAAAACTCCGACGAATTCGGATTGGGCATGTTAGGCATCACCGGCGATCAGCTGGTGGACGAAGAAACCTACGAGCGCATCAAGGCCGATACGCTGAAAGTGGTGCGCGGCACCGTGCAAGCCGATATCCTGAAAGAAGATCAGGCGCAGAACACCTGCATTTTTTCTACCGAATTTGCGCTGCGCATGATGGGCGACATCCAGCAGTATTTCACGGATAAAGGCGTACGAAACTACTATTCGGTTTCCATTTCCGGCTATCATATTGCTGAGGCGGGCGCCAATCCCGTAACGCAGGCGGCTTTTACGCTGGCCAACGGCTTCACCTTTGTGGAATATTATTTGTCGCGCGGGCTGGAGGTGGATCAGTTTGCCCACAACTTGTCGTTCTTCTTCAGCAACGGATTGGATCCGGAGTATGCGGTCATCGGCCGGGTGGCGCGGCGCATCTGGGCCATCGCCATGAAAAACAAGTACGGGGCCAACGACCGCTCTCAAAAGCTGAAATATCACATTCAGACCAGCGGCCGCTCGCTGCACGCCCAGGAAATGCAGTTCAACGATATCCGCACCACCCTGCAGGCCCTGCTGGCGATTTATGATAACTGCAACTCCCTGCACACCAACGCCTACGACGAGGCCATCACCACGCCAACAGAGGAATCGGTACGCCGGGCGCTGGCCATTCAGCTGATTATCAATAAGGAGCTGGGCATGGCGAAAAACGAGAATCCGCAGCAGGGCGCCTTCATCATAGAAGAACTCACGGATTTGGTGGAAGAAGCCATATTACAGGAATTCGACCGCATCACCGATCGCGGCGGGGTGCTGGGCGCGATGGAAACCATGTATCAGCGGGGGAAAATTCAGGATGAAAGCCTGTATTACGAAACCCTGAAGCACAACGGCGAGCTGCCGATTATCGGCGTAAATACGTTTTTGGGCAACAAAGATGAAGCCGCCGAGCCGCAGGAAGTCGATCTGATTCGCTCCACCGAAGCCGAAAAACAACAGCAGATTGAAGCCTTAAAAGCTTTCCAAACGCGGAATGCGGACACGGCAGAAGCCTATTTACAGCGCCTGAAAACCGTGGCCCGCGAAAACGGAAATCTGTTCGAAGAGCTGATGGAAACCGTCAAGCACTGCTCGCTGGGACAGATTTCAACCGCTTTATATGAAGTCGGCGGGCAGTATCGCCGGAATATGTGATGTTATTCCTCGCCCAGCGCCCTGGCCTTGCGGGCGGCTTCCTCTACGGCTTTGATGAGCGTAACCCGGATGCCGCCCTCTTCCAGCTTCAGGATGCCGTCGATGGTGCAGCCGGCCGGTGTGGTAACTTCATCTTTAAGCACGGCGGGATGCCGGCCGTCTTCGAGCACCATGCTGGAAGCGCCAAGGCAGGCCTGCGCGGCCAGTTCGATGGCGGCGTTGCGGGGAAGTCCGGCCTTCACCCCGCCCTCGGCCAGCGCCTCAATCATGATATAAATGAAGGCGGGGCCGCTGGCGCTCAGGCCGGTAACGGCATCAAAAAGCGTTTCGTCGAGAATTACGGTGCGGCCCATAATGTCGAACATGGCTTTGGCAAAACTCAGGTGCTGCGCCCCGGCATGGGTGCCGCCGGCCAGGGCCGTCATGCCTTTTCGAATGCGCAGCGGCGTGTTGGGCATGGAGCGAATTACCGGACACGCAACCTGCGCCCAACGCTCCATCTGCGCAATCGTGATGCCGGCCATAATGGAAATAATAGCGCAGTCAGCCCGCAGCTTTGGGGCCATTTCTGAGAGCACTTCCTGAGCTTTCTGCGGCTTTACGCACAGCAAAATAAGATCAGAGGTTTCGGCTGCCTCTTCATTGGTGATGGCCTCGACGCCAAAAAGGCCGTAGAGCTGCCTGGCCCGCTTTTCGGTGCGCGTGGTAATGCGAATGTTTTCCAGGGGATAAAACCCGGCTTTTAAAACGGCTTCAATAATTGCCTCGCCCACTTTTCCCGCGCCCACAATACTGATGCGGCCGGGCATAAACGAAAGGGGATCTGTCGAATCGTGCATAGTTTCGGTACTCATAGCGTGTTCTGATCAAATGTTTGTGATGATACGGCCGTAGATAATGCCGCATTTTCATAGCGTAGCCGCAAATTTAATGATTATCGGGCATTTACGAGCCACAGATTTTCCCGGAATTGCGTATCATAAAAAAAGCCTTCATGCAAGGCATAAAGGCTTGGTGTTATCCAAACGGTGTTATAACACGCTGTCCGGGGGTTAAAAATGCCACAGCGCACTCAGGTAAATCGTCAGAATCATCATCAGTACAAACAAAATCCATACAATAAGGCGGTCCCAGGGCGTATTGCTGATTTGCTTCACGATAACGCCATCGCGCACCTGAAAGCTGATTTTCTTGCCTTCCTCGTTGGTCAGGCTGATGTCGCCGTTGGTAATGTTCTCAACTTTATCGCCCGGACCGGGCGTGCTGCCCTGCTGTAAAATCGTGATGTTTCCGTCGTAGGTTTGTGCATTGGTTGTCATAAGCCACATAAATTAAAATGCTGCGGTTAACAAAGGTTGATAGACCTTCTAACTGTATAGCTAAATTATAATTTACAACTTAGCTTTATGAATTAAAAGTGAATTTGTGAAGCTTTCTGCCTTTTTTGGACCGTCTTTTAGCTGTGAGGAAATCCTCTGTATTCTGTATTTTACCATAATTTCCTAAAAAATCATATTGTTTATTCAATTCACGGACTATGATGCTATTTGTTTACGCTCGTAAGACTGCCTCTTCGCCATCTGCCGGCACGGGGCTTTTGCTGCTGTTTCTGCTACTTTTTTCTCCGTTCCAGCAAGCGGCAGTTCATGCACAAGATGCAGAAACGCAGCCGGTTCAGGCAACGGATTTTTTGCATATCCGGCAGTTGAGCCAGCTTTCGCTCTCGCCGGATGGACAGCAGGCCGTTTACGTGAGCCGGCAACTGCTGCCCGATGCTGCCGACGCGCCAGATAATTTTGCCGATTACAGCTATAGGAATCAGCTTTGGCTGGTGCCTGCCGATGGAAGCCAGCCACCGCGGCAACTTACGTTTTCTGAAGCCGGTGCGTCCCAGCCGGCCTGGCATCCCGATGGGAAGCATCTTGCATTTTCCCGCGCCAAAGACGGTAAATCACAGCTTTATGTGATGTCCTTAGACGGCGGCGAGGCCGTGCAGATTACGCGGCACCCGCAGGGCGCGAGCAATCCGCAGTGGAGTCCGGATGGCCGCCGGCTGCTTTTTTCGGCTTCCTACAGCCACGCCGATTTACTTGAAATGCCGGAATTCAGCGCCGGGCCGGAATGGCCGGAAGAAAAACCGGGCATAGCCCCCCAACGCAACCAAGCCGAAGAAGCGGAGGCCAATCCCGACGGTAGCCTGGCTGAAATCCGGGCCTGGCTCGGCCAGCAGGAACAGGACGAAGATCCCATCATCCTGAACCGCCTGCGTTTTCAGGGAGAATTTAACCTGGATCCCTATCCCGATTACACCCACTGGCTGGTGCTGGAAGCCGGCCCGGAAGCAGATGAGTCGCTTATTATGCTGCTTTCCCGCGGTGATGTCGCCCAGGTTGAATCGCGCCCGCTTACCCTTAGTCAGGGATTTTTGTCTTTCAGCGGGGCCGCCTGGATGCCCGACAGCCGTGAAGTGTTGTTTTCGGCCAGCGCTAAACCGGATGAGCATCCCGATCGCGTGCAGGAGTCGTCGCTGTATCGCATGAGCGTTTTGGGCGGCGAGCCGGAACCCTACGTGAGCCGGCAGCACTTCAGCTACACCAATCCGGCGCCTTCGCCTAACGGCCGCTACGTGGCGTTCCGGGCCTTCGATACCCGCGATCCCGGCTACAACCAAGCGGAAATCGGGCTGCTGGATACGCAGGCCGGGGCGGTTAGTCATCATGGAAACCAGGCCGTGGATCGGGCCTTCGGAAATATGAAATGGAGCAGCGACAGCCGCTATGTCTATGCTACGGCGCCGGCCAACGGCGGCTTTCCGCTGTATCGCGTGGACGTGCGCTCCGGCAACCTGGCCGTAGATCAGTCTCTGAGCTTCGAGCAGCTCACCAATACACAAACCGGCATCCGCGATTATGCGCTGCACCGGAACCGCCTGCTGTTTGTGCAAACTTCAGCCGAAAATCCCTTTGAGCTTTACACCGCCGATGCAGATGCGCAAAACGCCGGGCAAATAAGCGATCATAACGCATCATGGATTGCGGAGCGGGAACTCTCTACGCCAGAAAAATTTACGTTTACCACCGATGATGGCTTCGAAATCGAATACTGGGTGATGCCCCCTGTGGGATATACCGAGGGCGAATCGTATCCTACGCTGCTTCAGATTCACGGCGGGCCGAGCGCAATGTGGGGCACGGGCGAGGCGAGCATGTGGCACGAATTTCAGCTTTTTGCCGCACAGGGCTTCGGCATTGTATATGCAAATCCGCGCGGTTCGGGCGGCTATGGGAAGGATTTCCAGAAGGGCAATCATCAGGATTGGGGCGTTTCCCCGATGAACGACGTGCTCGGCGCGCTGGATGCAGCCATGGAATCGCACGCCTGGATGGATGAAGACCGGCTTACCGTTACCGGCGGCTCCTACGGCGGCTATCTGGTGGCCTACATTGTGGCGATGGATCAGCGCTTTAAAGCCGCCGCGGCCCAGCGTGGAGTATATGAATTGAACACCTTTTTTGGCGAGGGCAATGCTTTCGGCCTGGTCGAGGATCGCTTTGGCGGCTATCCGTGGCAGGAAGATATTTTCGAAATCCTGCGGCACGACTCGCCCTTCACCTTCGTGGATCAAATCGAAACGCCGCTGCTTATTCTGCATGGAAACAATGATTTACGCACCGGCGTGAGCCAAAGCGAAATGATGTATCGCGCGCTGAAAGTGCTCGAGCGCCCGGTCGAATATGTACGCTATCCCAATGCCGGGCATGATCTTTCCCGCACCGGCGCGGCCCACCAACGGCTCGACCGCCTGCTGCGCATGGTTGAATTCATGAAACGATACGTGCAGGAATAAATGCCATCACCCTTCTCCCAAACTATTTATTTTATTTATCTATGAGCTACATTAATCCCGATACTGATTTCCTGGCCCGCGTCTCTTTTTTTGGGCATTCCACGGCCAAACTGGTGATGGCATCGCTGCTGTTATCCGGTTTATTTGCCTGCTCGGCCAGCGATGAGATGAGGCAAAACGAGGCCGGCCAACCCAACGCTACCCCACAAATGCCCGTTTTTAACGATGATTCAGAAGATGCCGGCCTCACTCCCGAACGCATGCTCGAGCTGGGCCGCGTAGGCGGGCTGAGCGTTTCGCCGGATGGAACATCAGCGCTGTTTACCGTTAGCTTTATGTCGGTAGAGGAAAACGAGAGCAGCACGCATATTTATCATAAAGACCTCGAAACCGACGAACTGACGCAGCTTACGAGCGG
>JBMCPG010000095.1:0-6128 GCA_048626035.1 Cyclonatronaceae bacterium | reverse complement strand
AGCATCAGGATTTAGGCCGCGTGGACCTGTCCGATTTTGACGTTTTGGTGATGCCCGAAGGAAGCTACGCAAGCCGCATTTCCGATACGGTGAAAGAAGGCCTCGCCGGCTGGGTACGCGAGGGCGGGCGGCTCATCACCTTTGGAAACAGCGCGGCCGGGCTGGGCAACGAAATTTCGGCCCTGGAGCGCCGCGAGCGGGACGAAGAGGCGCAGGAGCAAATTGATGAAGCCCGGCAGTTGCTGCGTTATGAAGACCGGGAGCGCGATCGCGCAACGGAGCTGATTTCGGGGAGTATTTATTATGTGCAGCTCGACAACAGTCATCCATTAGCCTATGGATATCCTTCTTATTATTATACGCTTAAGCGCGGAGCTACGGCCTATGAGTATTTAGATGCGAACCGTGGCGTAAATGTTGGCACGCTTCAGGAAGGGGCACATCGGGCTGGTTTCGAGGGCTATCGGGTGAAGGATCATGTGCGTGATTCCCTCATTTTTGGCACGAGCCGCTACGGGAGTGGTGAGGTCGTATATTTTAACGATAATCCCTTGTTCCGGGCGTTTTGGCACAACGGGAGCCTGCTGTTTGCTAACGCTGTATTTATGGATTTTTGATGACCGCATTTGAGCTGGCGGGAAAAGGTGCAATCTTTGTTACCCCCCGCCGGGGCTTGATTTTTGGATGATTCATGAAGCGCAGCGGCCGCGAAAGATCACGCAAAGGGCAGGAAAAATTAACTACGAGCGCATCTCTCCCACGCGCAACGTTCTCCTTATCTGAATAAAGGCGAGCTCAGATACCGGTCGCCGCGATCACAGGTGATGCATACGATAAGGCCTTCCTCCAGCTCAATGGCCAGCTTCAGGGCTGCCATAAGCGCGCCGCCGCTGCTCATGCCGGCAAAAATACCTTCTTCGGTAGCCATGCGCCGGGCCATGCGGGTCGCTTCGGTCTGACTCACATCAATGATGCGATCTACGCGCTCGGCCTCGTAAATGGCGGGCAAATATTCGGGCGACCAGCGCCGGATGCCGGGAATTTTAGAGCCGTCCTTGGGTTGTGTGCCCACAATCTGCACTTCTTCATTTTGCTCTTTGAGGTAGCGCGATACGCCCATAATGGTGCCGGTCGTGCCCATGGAAGAAACAAAATGGGTGATCTTACCTTTCGTATCCCGCCAGATTTCCGGCCCGGTGGTCTCGTAGTGCATGCGGTAATTATCGGGGTTTCCGAACTGATTCAAAATGGTGTAGCCGTGCTTTTCGGCCTGCTCCTCGGCGTACGTGCGGGCGTATTCGATAGTGCCTTCGGCGGGCGTCAGAATGACCTCGGCTCCGTAGGCCTTCATCGTGAGCACCCGCTCTTCGGTGGCGCTTTCGGGCATCACCAGCTTCATCTTCACGCCTTTCATGCTGGCAATCATGGCCAGGGCGATGCCGGTGTTGCCGCTGGTCGCTTCAATAAGCGTATCGCCGGGTTTGATGTCCCCGCGCTCCAGCGCCCCGTTAATCATGCCCCAGGCCGCGCGGTCTTTCACGCTGCCGCCGGGATTCTGCCCTTCCAGCTTGCAGTAAATGGCAACGTTTTCTTTCACGGGAATCCGCCGGAGTTGCACCAGCGGGGTGTTGCCGATAAGGTCTTCAATATTCATGTCAGAAAAGCTTCGGTATTCTTTTTCAAAAATGTTTTCAGGGGGAGGGCATCCGGGCCTAAATCAGCCGTTGCCGCCTTTGTAGTAAATTTTGGAATGCGGCGGCGTGCTCTGCGTGAGCCAGACGTTGCCGCCGATAATGCTGTGATGCCCCACGGTCGTGGAGCCGCCTAAAATCGTGGCCCCGGCGTAAATTACCACATGATCTTCGATAGTCGGATGGCGCTTTACCGAGGCATCTTCTTTCTTCACGCTAATGGCCCCGAGCGTTACGCCCTGATACAACTTCACGTAAGAGCCGATACGGGCCGTTTGCCCGATCACCACGCCCGTGCCGTGGTCGATGCAGAAATGCCGGCCAATACAGGCGGCCGGATGAATATCGATGCCGGTTTTGCTGTGGGCGTTAGAGGCGATAATGCGGGCAATTAAATGCAGGCCTTCCCGGCATAAATGATGCGCAATCCGATGCGCTGCAATAGCATAAAACCCCGGATAGGTGCGCACCACTTCCGTAAGGCTGCGCGCGGCCGGGTCGCCATCATACATCGCCTGAATGTCTTCTTTGAGCATCCTGCGGTATTCGGGCAGAGCGGCAAAAAAGCGCTGAAGAATGCCTTCATCTTCCTGATCGCTGCGCTCAATCCGGCGGGAAAGCACAAAGCGGAAATCTTCTTTTAAGGTATTAAATGCGCGGCGGAAATCGCTGACATCGTTGTAGGTTTTGCTGCTAGTTTCGGGAAACATCATGCCCAGTAAATTATCGAAAAAGCCCACCACCAGCGCCGGGGCGGGACAGCGGGCCGCCGCCCGGTGCTCCTGAAAAAGCTCCTGCACAAAATCCGACTCCCGCGAATCCGCTCGTCCGTTTTGCTTATTGTGTGATGCGGTTTTTACGTCTGTTCTGGCCTGCATGGCGTTTTATGTTTTGTGATGATGGCCGGAATCCCCAACCCCGGATTTGAATCCGGGGTTGGGGATTCCGGATTGGGCTACGATTCCAGAATTTTCGCTTCGTAGGTTAGCGGGATGTCGGGATTCAGGCTCGCGGCCACGGAGCAATATTTTTCGACCGCCAGGCTTACCGCGCGGTTAACCTTTTTCTCGTTGAGCTTGCCTTTAAACTCGAAGACCAGATGGATGGCCGTGAAGGGCTTCACATCTCCGCTTTCGGGGCGCTCGGCCGTGGCCCGGATTTGGATATCTTCTACCGGTTCACGCTGCTTTTTGAGGATGCTCACCACATCAAACGCGCTGCACGCGCCCACCGAAGTGAGCAGCAGCTGCATGGGCCGCATGCCTTTGTTTTCGCCGCCGATAGCCGGGGCACCGTCGATCTGTACCGTGTTGCCGTCTTCATTGGCGGCTTCAAAATGGACGCTGTCGTTTTGCTGCTTGAGAATAATTTCCATGATATGTGTTTTATTTGATGCTTTGAAATTGTGGGGTTGCAACGGCCGCTTCAGGAACCGCATCGCTTAAATCTGCGGTGATGAGGGCTTTCACCAGCCGCGCAAAATCGTCTTTCCGGCTCATGGCGGTTTCCTTCACCTCGTTATGATCCAGCCGGGCTTTACTCACGCCGGTAGCCATGTTGGTCACCATGCTGAGGCCAATAGCGCAGATGCCGCGCCGACGGGCTTCTAAAAGCTCGGGTGCGGTGCTCATGCCCACCACATCCGCGCCCATGTTGCGGTAGGCGCGCACTTCGGCTTTTGTTTCGTAGGTCGGGCCTTTCACATAAAAATACGTCCCGTGCTGAAGGGCAATGCCCAGTCCGGCGGCCAGGGCCAGTACCCGCTCGCGCAAATGGTAATTATCAAAACGTACAAACGAGCGCTGCAGATCCGGCAGGGCAAAATCGTAGCCGGGCGACATAAAATCACTGATGAACATCAAATCTCCGGTTCTCAGCCGATGCGAAACGGCCCCGGCGGCATTGCTGATAATCAGCTTTTTTACGCCCAGCCCGTGGGCGATTTGTACCGGCGTAAGCGTGGTTTCCAGCCCGTAGCCTTCATAGCTGTGAAACCGGCCGCCGAAAGCTACAACAGAAATGCCGTCGATTTTACCGGCATACAGCGCCCCGGAATGGCCTTCTACGCTTACCCCGGGCATGCCCGGAATCTGATGATAGGGAATGTCGTTTATCTCATCTAACTGCGCGGCAAAATCACCGAGCCCGGAGCCGAGAATCACGCCGGTTTCAGCCCTGGTGATTCCCATTTCGTTTAAATATTCGAGTGCTTTTCTCAGCTCAGTAGCCTTCATAAATTTCCTCTGCATTTTCGATGATATAGCCCTTTTTTGCGTCAAAGTCTTTCAGCCGGAACATCGGATTAATGGTATCGTGATAGGCCAGAATGATGGCTTTTTCCTCGTAGGCCCGTTTGGTGAGCTGTTCGCGCATTTTCATACTTTGCTTTCCGTCAAAATCGTACTTCGCGGCATATTTCCGGTTAATGGCCCCGCGCGTGCCCATCACATCACCGGCCATCAAAAAAAGCTGATCGCCCAGGCGCAGCTCAATTAATTGACTAAACTCGGTGTGCCCGCCGATGGTGCTCATGTGCACATATTTGTTGGGGCGCGCATCATCATCGAGCAAATGCAGCTCGGCACGGGACTCGATGAAATCCAGAAACTCGGTGCGCGGCCCTTCCGCATCCGAAATAGATTGCAGTTTCGCCCATTCTTTGCCGGAGGCGTGAATGGTGGCATCCGGGAAGCTCAGCTCCCAGTAGCCGCTGCTGTTGTGCGCCAGCCCGCCCATGTGGTCGTAATGCAGATGGCTGCAAAACACATCGGTGATATCCCGCTCGCTCAGCCCGGCCTTTTCCAGATTTTCGCACAATATTTTATGATGATTTTCCTGCCCGAAATTCCCCAGCCCGCAGTCGATAAGCATATTGCCGTCGGGCGTGCGTATCAAAAAAGGATTCAGGGCGATTTTAAGCGCCCCTTTGGCCGCAGGCTCCTCTTTAGCAATGCGGTTGAACTTTTTATCCAGCCCCACCGAAAACGTTCCCTCATGCAATGGCCTTACGGAGTAATTCATGGAAGTATCAGACAAACTCGAATCCTGTGTTATTTATAAACTTCATCTTACGCTGCATCTTTTTTAAAGGGGGCATCACTGCTCCGGTTCCTGCTCTTTTGAGCCGCTGCCCAGCCGTCGCTGCTCGCGCCGTTGTTTGGCCTTTTCTGCCGCCCTTTCCTCTTCTTCCTCATGCTTTTCGTAGGCGGCAATAATCTGGCGTATCAGCTTGTGGCGCACTACGTCGCGCTCATCCAAATATACAAATTCGATGCCTTGTATATTTTGCAGGATTTTCTGGATGGAGATCAGGCCGGATTCCCGCATGCGCGGCAGATCGGTCTGCGTAACATCACCCGTAATGATAGCCCGCGAGTTGAAGCCGAGCCGCGTCAGGAACATCTTCATTTGCTTGTTGGTGGCGTTTTGGGCCTCATCGAGAATCACAAAAGCGTTATTGAGCGTGCGCCCGCGCATGTAGGCCAGCGGGGCGATTTCAATCACGTTTTTGGCCATGTGCAGCTCGAGGCGGTCGTTGTCGATCATTTCGTCGAGCGCATCATAAAGCGGGCGCAGATATGGGTCGATTTTATCTTTCAGGCCGCCGGGCAGAAACCCAAGGCTTTCGCCGGCTTCGACGGCCGGGCGCACGAGCACGATCTTCTTAACTTTTCGCTCTTTAAGGGCGCGCACGGCGATGGCAACGGAGGTGTAGGTTTTTCCCGTGCCGGCCGGGCCAATGGCAAACACAATATCGCTGCGGGAAGAAGCCTCTACGATATTTTTTTGATTCGGCGTTTTCGCCCGGATGGTCTCGCCGGTGTGCGTATTCACGATCACATCTTTGTCTTCATACGGCTCCGGTACGCCGGTGGCGATGCGCTCGCCTTTCTTCATATTCAGCAGGGTGCGCACGTCTTCATCGCTTACCGAATTATTGCGCAAGGCCAGTTTAATCAACTGATTTACAATATCGTTGATATCGGCAAAATCTTCATTGCTGCCGGTAATCTTGATTTCATTGCCCCGGGCAGTGAGCTTGGCGCCGGGAAAAGCTTTTTCAATTTTACGCAAGATTTTGTCCTGGATGCCAAAAATAAGCACGGGCTCAACATCACGGATAACTATCGTTTGTTCAATCAAAGGCTGGCATGGGTTTCGGAGTAAAAAAAGATGAGCATTGGTTTAGCATATTTATATAACGTGTGAATTACCGGCTTAATTCACGGGGAGGTAGCAGGCTCTTTTTGCTTAAAATCAGGTGAATATGACTCAGGGGATTGAAGCTTAGGTGTGATTTGATAAAAAAATCAAGCACGCTATGCCTGTTTTAAAGCCTTTTGAGAAGCACCCGAGTTAATTTCATGTAGCAATCACGTCCCCGGGTTTGGCAGCGCGTTCAGGAAACGAGCGAAGGATCTGTTTATCCATGGTTAT
>JBMCPG010000094.1:0-6139 GCA_048626035.1 Cyclonatronaceae bacterium | reverse complement strand
GGGAAGGCAATATGGGCGCTCATCACGCTATGCACACCCGCTTCAATAACGTCTTGAAAAGGCCGCAGCTCGGTTTCTAACAGCTCTTCATAGGTTTTATTAATAACCGGCAGGGCGGTATGCGAATCCAGGTCGGTATCGCCGTGGCCGGGAAAATGTTTGGCGGTAGCAAGCACGCCCTCGGCCTGGGCGCCTTCAATAAAAGCCGTCGCAAAACGGCTCACGGTTTCGGGGTCTTCAGAAAAAGAACGTCGGTTAATAACCGGATTATCGGGATTATTATTGACATCAACCACCGGCGCATAAATTTGATGCACGCCCATCGCCCGGGCTTCTACGGCGGTAATCCGGCCTTTTTCGTATGCCCACTGCGGGTTTCCGGTAGCCGCAATACCCATCGCCGGGGTAATGCGCGTGCTGCCGCCGATGCGCATGGCCGCCCCAAACTCCATATCCTGGCTAATCCACAGCGGAATCGCGGCCTTTTCCTGAAGCTTGTTGTAGAGCATGGCCTGGTTATAGACCTCGCCGCGAAAAAAGATGATGCCGCCAACCTGATGCTCTTCTACCTGCCGCGAAAGCCGGCGGAAAGTGGCATCATCGCTGGCATAGTAGTTGCCGCTGGCCCGCACCACCAGAAGCTGGGCAATTTTCTCGCGCAGGCTCATTGATTTACGCAGCTCAAGCGCCTGCCGCTCTACTTCCTGCTGGTAGGCATCGGGCTGCTCGTTGCGCCCGGGCGGGGCGTAGCTGAGTTGCTCGGCCGTCCTGGCAAAATCTCCGGTGCCGGCCGAGGCTTTTTTAACCGCCGGCTTGGGGAAAAAAGCAATTAAAAGCAGAACAATAAGCACAAGGCCGCCTAAGCCGTAGCCTAAAGGTTTAGGGGCGAGCAGGATGGAAAAACTCATAAGTGAGGATACATTAATAACATCGGGGAGAGCCTACAAGGGCTGGGCGAAGCATGAATAGTTGATGAAGGCGGCCGGAAGCTGCTTCAGAGAGAATAAAACTACTGCTGCTTTATAAAACCCGAGGCAGAGGCGGTTTGTTCGCTCAGAAAGCGCGAAACGTCTGTTTGTGCAAAAAATATATATGAATCAGTAAAAGATTTTTGAAGACGATTTGCAAGCTGTTTTCGCAAAAATGAGGCGTTCATAATACCGCCGTAAAGTCCGATACGCGCGCGGAAAGCGCAGCCGGCAAAGAGCTGAAGCGCCGCCGAAAGATGGGTTTCAGTAATGCGGAGGCAGGCGGGATCGCCTTTTTCGGCCAGCGCGAGGCACGCAGGCGCAAAGCTGGCCGGGCTTCCGGAGGTTTCATAAAGCAGGCGCAGCAATTCGGCCCGCCGCTTGGGGGCACAGCCAAAGGCGTTGTAGGCCTCAGGAATTTCGCCGGTATCGTGCATCAGGCACAGCGCGCTCAGGAAATCCCGGCCAAGCTGACGGCCGGCGCAGGCTTCAAACGCTGCCGGGCCATACCCGCCCCGGTAGCACAATTGTCCGGCCTGCTCATACACCAGCACAGAGCCGGTACCGCACATCAGAAGCGCGGCCTGCTTTCGGGTTTCCGGTGTGGGATAATGCGCGGCAAAACAGGCTTCTGCGTCGGTTAACACCACAATACAGGCGTCCGGGAAATAGCTGCGAAGCTCCAGGGTGATGGCATCGCGGCCCGAACTGCTGCCCGCGATGCCTGCTTTTATATGGCGAAGCGCTGCCCGGTGGCTGCGCGGAAGCACCTGCTCAATCCGCTCTTTAATCGCCATGGCCAGAGCAGCGGCGGACTGCTCCCGCCCCTGAAGCGGCGGGCCGGCGAAGGTGTAGTGCTGTCGGTGCCGGGGCGCATAAAGCACAAAACGGGAGCCGCTTCCGCCTCCGTCTATGCCCAGATGAAGCGCGCCCTCCGGGGCGGGAAATGCAGCCGGCAAATCTGAAGGAGAAGCCATCATAAAAACGTTTTAGCCTATTCGGGATGAAGAAGAAGTGCCGGGCCGGCCGGCGCATCGGCGGGCGCGGGCGGCCTTTCGATGTGCAATACTCCTGTCCCCGGCGCGATATTGCCCCCGTAGTAGCGCGAAAAAGGATGGGCGGCATAGCCCGGGAGCTGCATGAGACGCACGGATGTATCGGCCTGCTGTAAAAATCCGGTGGTGATGGTGGCGACGCGAAACCCTGCTTCTGTACGATAGCCAAGGGCGGCGTTAATGAGCTGTTTCTGCCCCGAAACCGGATGCGGGTTTTCCATGATAATTTGCCGGCAGCCATTGCGGCGGCCCGAAAACCAGCCGCCGGGCAGGGTGTCGAGGCTGTCGGCAGGCGGCGCTGAGGCAAATACGTCCTCCGGACAAAGCCGCTCATCTCCGTATTGAAAGCCATAGTGATTTGCCCAGCGCCAGGTATAAGGCTCGTCGCCAAGGTCTTGTTTCAGCTTGTTTATGGTCGCAAGGACGCGCCGGGCAAAAAACGCATCATCTACGGCAGAAGAACGTCCGGTTTGGCGGGCCGTGATATGGGCACCTACCAGGTGCCGCCCAAGCGCGGTGCCAATAAGGCCAAGCCGCTCCAGCCGGGCGAAGTCGCCTTCTTCTATATAAGGCTTCAGGGCGCGGCGGCTGGTTTCCAGCAGGCTGCCTTCTATGATGGAAGCAGCCACCGCATATTGGTCGTATCCACCATCCCAGTTGGCCAGATAATCGTAGCTTAGCTGCAGCCTGGGCTCCGAAATATAAGGCTCAATAAGGCCGGCCAGCTCTCTGGCCAGCGCAAGGCGGCCGGCGTTAATTTGTCGCTGCCCAAAGGCCTGGCCGATGGTGTTATGAATGGCCGCAACAAGCGTATCGCCGGGCGCGGGAGATATTTCGGGGGCTGCGGTTTCGAGCGTACTTTCGAGAGCGGGAAAAACGCCTGTGGCGAAGTTCGCCAGGCGCTCCGGACCGCTTTCCGGAGCGGCAGCAGGTGTGCCAAGCTGTCCGCGCTGCATCATGCTTTCAAAAAAGACGCTGAAATTGCCTGCGCCCCCGGGCCGGCGAAAAAGAATGCCGGCAGCCGCCCGTTCCAGCGAAAAGCCGGCGGGCGACGAAGTGAAATTAAACGGGGTCTGGCTTCCGTCGGCCCGTTTGAGCGCACGCACAGCCGGGTGGACGGCTGCAGTATCGCTGTTCAGGATAAGATTCCGGGATTCAAAAGCGTGTTGTGCCGTCCAGGAGGGCTGCTGCTCGTTTGTGCCCGCCCAGAACAGCGGGGCTCCGGGGAGGGTAAATCCGCTAAACTGCCGGCCTTCTTCGTCCCCGCCTATGTGCAGGCTCACATCATACCAATAGCCAAATGCCTGCGTGCCGGACTGCAGCGCGCTGAGCTGCATGCCTGTTTCCCGGGAAACCAGCGTGCGGATGGCCGGAAGCTGCTCCGGGGCGTTCAGATGCATGCGCAGCTGCTGGTCGGCTTCCAGCAGGTTAAAAAGTACATTATCGGGTAGCTGCGGCAGTATGGCGGCATAGGCAATATCTTGCTGCCACTGGGTCTGGAACAACCAGAGCTGTAGCACAAACACGCGCAGCACATCGGCCGCCTGCCAGCGCTCCGGGGGCGTATCGATAAGGGTGAATTGAAGCGGATACTGCTGCCCGCTGGCTGCAATGTAGGCGTTTATACCGGCCGCATAGCTTTCAAGAATGCGCCGCTGCCCGGCCGGGAGTTCTTCCAGTGCTCTTTCAGGCTGCTCGTGAAACGGGTGCAGCAGGGCAGTGGTGAGGCGGTCGGAAGGCAAAAACGCATCTCCGAATACGGCGGCCCATTCCGAGTCGGCCGCCCATTTGAAGCGCTGAAGCTGCCACAGCCGATCGCGCGCGTGCACAAATCCCAGCGCCCGGAAGCCGTCGGTAGCGGTAGCGGCGGTAATATGAACACGCCCGCTTTCCCGCCGAAGCAGCTCTACCTCTTCCTGCAGGCCCGGCAGCTGAAAACGCCCTTCTTCCGGCACGCCGCTGCTAAATAGCGTGAAGCGGATCATCATAAAAGCAGACAGGCCCAGCAGCACTACTACGAAACCGCCGATATAAAAGGTGTTTTTGAGCAAAAAAGAAAAATCCTGTTTGGAAATATGAAAAAAAACGGCACCAGCGGGAAAAAGCTTGCAGAAACGCTATCTTCCCACGCTATGCTATAAAATACTATTGTGTTTGCAATCCGGTTCGGGTCGTGTGCAGCATTCCCGACGGTGCCGCTACCGGAGCTATATAACTTATGATTCTAAAATAACAACAAAAGGACGTTCATTGGCTACAAAACATCAGGTTCCTACTTCTCGTCTATTGCAGGCCGCAGAGGCCTTCGGCACGCCGGCTTATGTCTATGATGAAGCTAAAATCGTGGCGCAGTGTCGTGCCATTACCGGCGCTTTCGGCGATTTACCCATTAACTGGCTGTATGCCATTAAGGCAAACGACAACCCGTTCATCATGGATATTATTCGCCGGGAGGGCATTGGCTTCGATACGGTAAGCTACGAGGAAGTGCTGCTTTCGCGCAAGTTTACCAACGATGCCGGCGAAATTTTTTATACCGAAAACAGCATGTCCGACTGGGAAATGGATGCCGCTATCCGCGATGGGGTAGTGCTTAACATCGGCTCGCTCGACCGCCTGGAGCGCTTTTGCCAGCACCCGCTGGCCGAACGCTGCTGCATTCGCATCAATCCGGCCATTGGCGACGGGCATCATGCGCGGGTAAATACCGGCGATCCCGAAAGCAAGTTTGGCATTCGCATCGGCCTGCTTTCCGAAGCTGTGGAAATAGCCCGCAAGCACGGCAAGCAAATCTACGGCATTCATGCGCATATTGGCAGCGGCATCAAGGAGCCGGAAAACCTGATTGCGGCCATGAAGGTCATGCTCGAACTTTCGCAGGAATTTCCGGCCCTGGAATTCATCAATTTTGGCGGCGGTATGCCCACGCCCTACCATGCGACCGACGCGCCCTTCGATATGCAGCGCTTTTCGGAACTGGCCTCGCCCATGCTGCATAAAGATCTGGAAACCCGGCCATCGGGCTTTCATTACTTTTTCGAGCCGGGGCGCTGGTTTGTGGCCGAAGCGGGCTACCTGCTCACCCGCGTACACACGGTAAAAGATCAGGTCGAAACCACCTATCTGGGCACCGATACCGGCATGCATCACCTCATGCGCCCGATTATTTATGATGCCTATCATCGCGTGTACAACCTCCACAGCTTCGATGAAGCGGCCGATCATCGCTACACGATTTCCGGTAATATTTGTGAGAGCGGCGATATTCTGGCCTTCGACCGCATGATGACCGAGTCGCGCGTGGGCGATGTGCTGGCCCTTGGCGATGCCGGCGCTTATGGAATGACGATGGCATCACAATACAACCGCCGCGGGCTTCCGGCCGAAGTGCTGCTGCAGCCCAATGGCAAGATGAAGCTGATTCGCCCGGCTCAGAAGCCGGAAGAAGTGGTCGAAGAGCATCTCCGGAGTTGCGGCTTTGAGCCCGGCCAAAGCGCTTAAAATGTGAAGCGGTGCTCGGAATAGCTGGCTACCGGCTCGCCGTCCTGCCGGGCCGGGGCAAAAATCCAGCCCCGGGCCGCGCGGGTTACTTCTTCAAGAATGCCATAGCCGATTTCGGGAACTACTTCCCGGCTTCCGTTTTCACTGATGAGGGCAATCTGAAGGATGATGACTTCCTCTACCCGGCCTTCTTCATTTACCAAAAGCCGCACCCGAACTTCTACCCGGCGGCTCAGCCCGGCGGCTTCGGGCGGGGTTACGGCTTCTACGATGCGCCGAACCTGCGGCGGCCGCTCCGGGTTTTTAACAATCTTCATATCGCCCTCCGGCTCGCCTATGGCCGGGGGCTCGGTGTCTATAAACTCGGAATCCAGATCGAAATCGGGCAGGTCCAGCTCATCATTTATGATGGGATCTTCGGCGATTTCAGGCGGGCCGAGCCGGGGACGCGGCGGCGGGGGCGGGCGGGTGGATTGTTGAGTGATGATGACCTCCTCGATTACAAGCGCTTCCCCGGCCGGGGGCGGGGGAAGCTCCGGCGCGGACTGCCAGTCAAGATAGCGGAACGCGAAAATGCTTAGCAGTAAAACGCCGCATAAAGCTCCCAGAAGCCGG
>JBMCPG010000093.1:0-6139 GCA_048626035.1 Cyclonatronaceae bacterium | reverse complement strand
CCTCCACCGGCACATCCGGCAGGATGAGGCCATCTATACCCACGGCTGCGCATTTCTTGAAAAACGCCTCCGGGCCATAGTGCATCAGCGGGTTGATGTAGCCCATCAGCACAATGGGAATATCCGAATGCTTGCGTACTTCGACAACCATATCGAAAATATCGTCCATCATAAGCCCTTGTTCCAGAGCAACCTCGCTGGAATGCTGAATGGTGGGGCCGTCGGCCAGCGGATCGCTGAACGGCATGCCCAGCTCAATAATATCGGCGCCGCTGCGCTCGTAGCCCAAAATCAATTCTACGGTTTCATCCTTGGACGGATAGCCGGCCGTAATGAACAGATTCATCATTTTATGGCCTTCGGCCGCAGGTTTGGCAAAAGCGCGTTGCATACGTTCAGATCCTACGCGAAGGGCCGACGGGGCGGTGGATTGTTCACTCATAAGGTAAAATACAAATTAAGAGAAAGGAAAGCGGAGCGGGCATCATCAGGCTTGGTCGCCGGGCATTTCATCGCCATAAAAATACGATGAAATCGTGCCCATGTCTTTATCGCCCCGGCCGGAGCAGTTCAGCACCACGATTTCATCTTTGGAAAGCTTCGGCATCAGTTCATCTAACCATGCGATGGCGTGGGCGGTTTCTATGGCCGGGATGATGCCCTCGAGCCGCGAGCAAAGCCGTACGGCGCTCATGGCGTGCTCGTCGGTAACGGGTTCGTAGCTCACGCGCTTGGTATCAAACAGGTGGGAGTGCTCTGGCCCAACGCCGGGATAATCGAGGCCCGCGCTGATGGAGTGCGCCAGCGAAATCTGCCCCTGGTTGGTTTGCAGCAAATAACTGAGCGAGCCGTGCAGCACGCCGGGGCTTCCTTTTGCAAAAGTAGCGGCGGTTTTGTTGGTATCCGGGCCGTCGCCGGCCGCTTCGAGGCCGATGAGCTTCACGTGCTTTTTATCGATAAAGCGATGAAAAATGCCGATAGCGTTGGAGCCGCCGCCTACGCATGCCAGAATATAATCGGGGTCGCGACCTTCCAGATCGAGGCACTGCTGTTCGGTTTCCAGGCCAATCACATCATGAAAATCGCGCACCATCATAGGGTAGGGATGCGGGCCAACGGCCGACCCGATGATGTAAAACGTATCGCCAACATTGGTTACCCAGTCCCGAATGGCTTCATTCGTGGCATCTTTGAGGGTTTTGGAGCCGCTGGTTACCACGCGCACATCGGCGCCGAGCAGGCGCATGCGATCCACATTGAGCTTTTGGCGGCGAATATCTTCTGCGCCCATATAGATGATGCATTCCAGCCCGAAGCGGGCACAGACCGTGGCCGTTGCAACGCCGTGCTGACCGGCTCCGGTTTCGGCAATGATGCGTTTCTTGCCCATGCGCATGGCCAGCAAAATCTGCCCGACCGTATTGTTGATTTTATGCGCTCCGGTATGGCATAAATCTTCGCGCTTGAAATAAATTTTGCCGGTGCCGTAATGCTCGGTCAGCCGCTCGGCAAAGGTGAGCGGGGTGGGCCGGCCTACATATTCACGCAAATGATAGAGCCGCTCTTTTTTAAACTCGGGATCGCTTTTAGCCTTTTGGTAGGCGGCTTCGAGTTCTTCGAGAGCAGGAATCAGGATTTCAGGCACAAATTTGCCGCCGAAACGGCCAAAATAGCCCGATTTATCCGGAAAAGTGTAGGTATCATTCAGCGTGGAAGTTGGTGCGGCGGCGGTAAGATTGCTCATAGCGATACGTTCTGGATTTGGTGATGTGCGGAATAGCTGAATCAGAAAATGAAAAGCTGCGGCCTGCAAATAAACGTCTGCCGGCAGTTGGTATTGGCGTGCATCACGGCATATTTTAGCGTGAAGATGAAAACTTCAATGCCTGAAAATATTCGTGATGCCGGAAAGTTTTATCTTGGGCGGCATCATCATTAAAACACATTTAACATAGAAAGTTATGCGATACATTCCGAAAGAAATATCGGTATATAAAGCGAAAAAAGAACTCGTAATTGAGTGGAAAGACGGGCACGTGAGCCGCTATCCGTTTGGCGGACTGCGCAGTAGCTGCCCTTGTGTGCACTGCCAGGGCGGGCATTCAGAAATGGGAAAACCCATGGATGCGTTTAAATATTTGGCAGATACGCCCGAAGAGCTGCGCATGACCAACATAAAAGCCTCCGGAAATTATGCCCTGCATATTAGCTGGAGCGATGGGCATTCCACCGGCATCTACCGGTACGAGTATTTGCGCGATGGCTGCCCGGTAGAGGCGGGTATTCTCGAGCCTTTGCAACAAAACGAATAGCAGCTATAGCCGGCGGCTGGCCGAAACGCGGCGGGGAATCGTGCCCGATGGGCCGGCAGCGGGCGCTGGCGGAGCGCTTTTGGGCGGGGCGGTTTGCAGGGCGGCGGCCAGGCGTTTTACCGAAAGGCGGATCAGCTCGTCGGGCCGGCCATAGCAAAGGCGAAACCAGCCCGGTTTGGGGCTGTGAAAAAACTGCCCGGGCGTAATGTTGACGCGCGCCTTCTCGAGCAGATGCTCATAAAGCTGCATTTCAGCATCCTCATCCTGCTGGCTTAAATACGGACTCAAATCCAGCCAGGCGAAAAAGCCGGCATTACGCGGATGCGCGCTGATGTTATGCTCGCTGAGTGCTGTATCGAGGCAGGCTGAAGCATGAGCGAGGCGCTGCTGGTTTTCGCGCCCGAAACGCTCAATAAATTCCTCATCATCAAGAAGAGTAGTAAGCAACGCCTGCGTGGCGTTGGAAACGGGCATAAAATAGGCCAGTTGCTGTACGGCCTCCATCAGTTTTGCATTTTTGGTGTACAAAACACCGGTTTTAAAGCCGGAAAGCCCGAAATCTTTGGCAAATCCATAAACCAAATGGGCGTTCAGGCCGGCCTCTTCAGCTACTTTTATTAAAGAGGTAAAGGGCGTTTCCTTTCCAAAAACTGAGCGGGCGTAGAGCTCGTCGGAAATCAGTTCGAGTCCGTGCTCGCGGGCAAAGCCTACGAGCATGCGCAGCGTTTCTTCGTCGTAGGTTATTCCAAGCGGATTATTAGGATTCGCCAGCAGCAATGCCCGCACTTTAATCTGCCGGCGGCCGGCCATCAGCAGCGCTTCCTGAAGCACTTTCCGCGTGAGTTTGAAGCCTTCCTGCGGCTTGGTCATGGCCGGAATCGGCTCTACTTGTACACGGGTTTTGAGGTCGTGATCGAAGCCGGCATAGTAGGGCGCGGGAATCAGCACGCCGTCGCCGGGTTCGCACATGGCATACATCATCATATCGAGCATGGCCGAAGCTCCGCTGCCGGCGGCGATTTCCGAAGCCGTCATATTAACCCCGGTTGTGTTGCCTAAAAACCTTGCAAGAGCCTGGCGGAATTCTTCCAGCCCGTGCAGCGGCCCGTAGTGCGTATGATGCTCCCCGATGAATCCGCCCTGATTAAGGCGGGGGCCGATCAAATCATAAAGTAAATGATTTTCGGCCGTACCCAGATTGATATATCCTTGCGGATTGCTGGTTTCGTGCCAGGGGTCTTCAGCACATTTAAAGTGTGCCCGTACCAACGGCTGCGGCGTTTCAGTAAGCCGGACACCACGCTTTGAGATATACATAACAACTTCTCCTGAATAACCAGAATATGATAAGATGACAGAATTCAATAATACTGATGCAAGCGGCCCGAGGGGCGTTGCCCGTACATGTTACACATATATGTATATGCGTGCAACTTATTTTGCCTGTAGCTGCCCGGGATTGGAGCCCAGGCCCAGCGAAGCATCCAGCACGGCTCCGCGCAGCACGCTGCCTGCCGGGGTGCACAAGAAGCGGGCAATGCGGGCGATTTCGAGGGGTTCTATGAGGCGGCCGCCCGGCAAATTCCGGATGAGCTGCCGGCGCTCTTCCGCGTCCAGATGGTCGAGGGTGGAGGCGCTGAACATTGGGGTTTCTACCGCGCCGGGGCAAATGGCAAACACATCTACAGGGTCTTGCGTAAGCTCGGCCGAAAGCTGCCGGCTCATAAAAGCCAGCGCGGCTTTGCTCATGCCGTCGGCTGTAGTGAAGTTCGGAAATTGCGTGATTCCCCCGCCTACCGAGCTTATATTGATGATGCGGCCGCCGTGCTTTTTCATGCCGGGCAGCACTTTACGCACCAGCCAAAGCGGAGCGACGGCGTTTACCATCATCATAAAACGATCCTGCTCGTAAGGGTCGTCGCTTAGTTTTTTAACTGTGGCAGTGCCTACGCCGGCGTTATTGATGAGCACATCGAGGCGTTCGGGCAGGGCCGCGGCCAGCTTTTCGAGGCTTTGGCGGTCGGCGGCGTCCCATTTCAGCGCTGTGAGGGTAGCGGATGAAGCTGGACTCCGGAGTTCTTCAACCAGCGCGGCCGCCTGGCTTTTTCCCGAGCGGTAGGTAAACCAGACATTGAAGCCATCATGGTAAAAAAGCCGTACCAGCTCAATACCAATACCGCTGGAGCCGCCGGTAATAAGAATATTTCGGGACTCTTTTGATTGTTCTAATGAAGCCATAGAGAAAATCAAAGCCGGCTGAAACACGAGTGGTCAGCCGGCTTGTATATAAATGACAGGGTTAAAAACAGCGGGTTTAATCTTCGAGGCGAATCAGCTCGCGCAGCACGCCTTTGATATCGCCAAACTTTTTGTAATAATCATCCTGACTGCGACGGATCACCTCGTAGGCTTCATCTGCGCCATAGGTATGGGTTATTTCGCATTCGGCCTTGCTTTCTTCGCCCGGAATTTGCTTGTAGGTGAGAAAATAATGGCGGAGGCGGTCGATCACAATTTGGGGGATATCGTCTATATCTTTGTAATTACCATAAACTAAATCGCCCTTCATTACGGCGATAATTTTATCGTCGGCTTCGTCGCCATCAATCATGCGGAACCCGCCAAGCGGGCGGCACTGAAGCAGAATATTGCCGTGCATAATCTGCTTTTCGGAAAGGATGCAAATATCGAGCGGGTCGCCATCACCCTCTACTTTCCGGCCGGTTTTTTCCTCGCAATACTCGGCCGTGGAGGCTCCGCAGTAGGTTTGCGGCACAAATCCGTAAAGCGCCGGGCAAACGTTTGAAAAACGCTGCGGGCGGTCCACTTTGAGGAATCCGGTGTCTTTATCTACTTCATATTTAATGGTATCGCTGGGCACAATTTCAATAAAAGAGGTAACCACTTCGGGCGCATATTTCCCGATAGGTACGCCGTGCCAGGGGTGAGATTTAAGAAGCAAGCCCAATAGTTTCCATAACTTCTCTGACGATTCAAAGCTCATAATAGAATTAAATAATGTATAGAGTGTAAGTCAAAATGATAGCGCTGATAGGGGCCGCCTGTTTGCACAAAGGTGATGGCACCCAGGCCACATGCCTGTACCGATTGATTTATAATAGCTTTAAAGTAGCGAATTTAAAGGAAAAGATAGTGATGTTTTTGAAGCAGTAAAAAAGGCTTTTGCCTCATAGCTTCCAGTACATCTTCCATCCAGTCGGTGCCATAGGCATTAATAAAGTAGAGCCAGCCATACTCACGCTCCTGCAGCGACTGCCCGGGAAATAAATGCTGTTGCACTCGTTTTATGCGCTTGATCTGCACCCGTTCCTGCTCTTTAAGCTGCTCCCGCACTTTTTTTTCCAGCTCCGAGAGGTGGTGTTCTATACGCTGCTGTGTGCTGAGCGTGGAGGTTTTCAGGGAATCGTGCAGCCCGGCCAGCGGCCCGAGGCGTTGTTCCATAAGCTCCCGGCTCGACTGCCGCCATTCGGCAAAAAAGCCCTCGGGATTCAGGGCGGCGCGTTCGTTGAGATAAGTGTTTATCAAAACATGAGCGGGCTGCCGGTAGGTGCCGAATTCAAAAGGCAGGGCTTTGGCGGCCCGGGCTATGGAAGGCTCTATGAGGGTGGCGCTGAAGCGGGATAAAATGACGGGCATGGGCACGCGGAAATGTTCAAAAACCGGCTTCATTTGCGCATGATACGCGACTTCGGCCGGGCCGCCGGCATATCCGATGTTGGGCAGCATGTACTGCTGAAGCACCGGCCTCAAAAATACGTTGGGCGAGAGCTGTGCATATAAATTACGTTTTTTCACGTAATCAACAG
>JBMCPG010000092.1:0-6143 GCA_048626035.1 Cyclonatronaceae bacterium | reverse complement strand
TACCGCAGCGCAGGAAAAAACGCTTCATGAAGCTATCAAAAAAGTAACCGAAGACATTGAGGGATTTCGCTTCAATACCGGCATTTCGGCCCTGATGATCTTCATCAACGAGGCCAACAAATGGGAGGTGCGCCCGAAAGTGCTGATGCGCGATTTTGTGCTTTTGCTAAGCCCGTATGCCCCGCATCTGGCCGAAGAACTGTGGGAAAAACTGGGGAAACAGCCGTCGGTAGCGCATCAGCCCTGGCCGGCCTTTGATCCACAGAAGCTGGTTTCCGAAACTAAAACCTACGCCGTGCAGGTCAATGGCAAGGTGCGCGGGCAAATTATTGTGCCGATGAGCGAAGCCAAAAACAAGGAATTTGTGCTGGAAGCCGCCCGGACGGAAGAAAACGTGCAGCGATATCTGCAAGGCAAGACGCTGCGCAAAGAAATCTTCGTACCGATGAAAATCGTAAACCTGGTAGTAGGCTGACGCATCATAACTGATGTAATCAAAAAAGCCCGTGAATAAATAATTCACGGGCTTTTTTATTTTTGAAGCCATCTGAATACGTCAAAAGATTATTTCAACCGGCCTAAAATCTGCTCAAAGGGAAGGGTCTCCTCGCTGCTTTCCTTCATGTCCCGAAAAGTGAAGGCGTTTTGCGCCAGCTCATCCTCGCCCACCAGCAGGGCATAGCGGGCGTTTTGCCGGTTGGCATCCTTGAGCTGGGCTTTGATGGATTTTCCTGAAAAGTCGAGGGTGGCGCTTTTGCCAATCATCCGGATTTTCCGCAGGGCGTCCATGCCCCAGCGCTGGGCTTCGGCCCCGCGGCAGACCACATACACCTCCGGGCCGCTCTGCTCGTCTTCGCCCAACGAAATGCCCAGGCTCTCACAAGCCAGCATGAGCCGCTCCATGCCGCAGGCAAAGCCGACGGCAGGCGTGGGCGGCCCGCCAATTTCTTCCACCAGCAAATCGTAGCGGCCGCCGCCGCCGAGGGCATCCTGCGAACCCACATCCGGACTGACCAGCTCGAAGGCGGTTTTGGTGTAGTAGTCCAGCCCGCGCACCAGACGGGGCTGCTCCACGAAAGCGATGTCTGAATCGCCCAGCAACTCCTTCACTTCGGCATAGTCGGCCGCGCATTCGGCATTCAGATAGTCGGTAATGAGCGGAGCGGCTTCAATCAAGTCCTGGTCTTCCGGCTCTTTGGAGTCCAGAATCCGCATGGGGTTGCTTTCAAAACGCTGCCGGGAGATCTCGCTGAGCTGCTCAAAATGCGGGCGAAAATACTCCTGAAGCGCCGTTTTATAGGCGGCACGGCTTTCCGGATCGCCCACGGAATTGATGAGCAGTCTCAGGTTTGGGATGCCGATTTTTTCATAAATGCGCATCATAAAGCGGATGATTTCCACGTCGGCCATGGGGGCGCTGCTACCCATCAGCTCGGCGCCGAACTGATGAAACTGCCGCTGGCGGCCTTTTTGCGGGCGTTCGGCGCGGAACATCGGCCCGATATAAAACAGCTTTTGCGCCCCGCCGCGCTGCGCCAGATGATGCTGCACGTAGGCGCGGGCCACCGGCGCGGTACATTCCGGCCGCAGCACATACTGCGTGTCGCCGCGCTCGAAGGCGAACATCTCTTTGGAAACAATATCGGTGAGCTGCCCCACGCCTCGGGCAATCAATTCAGTAGGTTCGAGAGCCGGCGTGCGGATTTCGCTGAAATGAAATTCCCGGGCGGTTTCCCGCACCAGGCGTTCTAAAAAGGCCCATTTTTCGGATTCGCCGGGCAGGATATCCACCATTCCGGGCAGCGTCTGAAACTTTTGTTGCGACATGTGTTGGAAAGTAATAGGGTAAAAAATCGGGATTACGCCCTTCAGGGCTTCTTTTATGGTAAATCCGCCAGACATAGCGCGCTGCACGATGTTGTTGATAATGCTCTTTTGGAGCAGATGCCTCAGGGATTTACAATTTGGTATTCATTATGTGAGGAATATAAGGCTGAAAATACTTTATTCAACGGGGCCTTGAATCCTCCGCCGCGTCCCGACCATTCGGGGTTGAAGATAGGTTACGGAGTAAATGCAGATTTTTCAGGACGCTTATTCCATGTTTAGAGTTCAATTCTGCTTATTCATGATGATCATGATGAGCTCGTTGCCGACATCGGGAACCCCTCAAGGGGCTGAGGCGTAACGGGCCGTTAGCCGCGAAATATGCGTAGAAAGCAGCTCTCGCTCGCTATCCAGCATCAGATTTCTCCATGCGCGCCGGAAACCCAACGAATGCGGTCAAGATACCCGGGCGGCGCTTAGTCGAAATGTCCAAGATTAGAGGCTGTTATGATAGATATAGAACAACAAACGGCTCCCCATCACCCTATCTCCCTTTCTCCCTATCTCCCCCTCCCCTCTCCGTTTCTTAAAACGCAACCAAGCCCGAGGCCTTGAGCAGCTTCATTTTCCTGGAGTGCACGGCGCGGTAATGGGTGTAGCTGGTCTCAACAGGGCCGAAAGATTTGAAATACGTATTGATGCCTTCTGCCATCGAGCCGTTGAAATCGAAGGTGGTGTGCCGCTCCATGGCCATACTCAGGGCCTGATGCAGGGCCACCGAACCGCCGTTCGCGCTTCGATAGTCGGGATCCACACCGGTCATCACGTTATGGGTGAGATGCCGGTCGAATAACATCCAGGCCGAGGCGATGGGCGTGCCCCCGGCGTTGAATGCCAGCATGCCCGCGCCCAGACCGGCTTCTTCCGTGGCTTTTGCCATACGTGTAAACGATTCAGCCGCTACTGGATGGGGCCGGCCGTTGGCTTCGTAGGAAAGGGCGGAAAGCCGGTGGATGGTTTCATAGTCGGAAGAGCGCTGCGCTCTGGTGCCTTTGCGCAGCGCACGGCGGATATTGTTCCGACGCGAGCTCTGCGGATATGAAGCGATGAGGTCGGCGGGCGGGATCGGCGCTTTCCAGTTGGTGCGCATTTTTTTTACAGGATGATGGGCATCGTGGCCAAAATGTGGTTCCAGCGCGTGCCGGAGCTCGTTGGCCTGCGGCGGCGGAGAAAAGCAGAAGGCATCGAACGGCTCATAGACTTCGCGTAGCAGCAGCCGCACGGCCAGATCTGCGCGCCCGGAGTGAAGCAGTTCATCGGCCAGCACCGGCCCGAAGTAGGGCGTCAGCCTGGGCTGAGGCAGCAGACGAATGCCCATCTTTTCTTTCACGCAGATGGGTGCGCCGCCGAGCAGGAGGCCATCATCATACAAACCGAAAATGCGTAGTTTTGTATCGGGCTGCGCGGCCAGCCAGCGAAAGCTGTGGCATGCCGTTCCGCCGCGCTGGGCCAGCATGAAGGCATCCCATTCGGGCCAGTTTTCGGGGGGTATCGCCGTAAAGCGGCTTCCAGGGCGTTTGGGGCAGAGTGTGCAGCGCTTGGGTGATGCGCGCCGTATCGGCCCCCGCCAGCCGATTCCAGCCGCCCTCCAGGGTTTCGGTCCACTCGGTTTCCTCCCGCAGGGTGATGCACGGCCGCCGCAGCCAGTACGCTTCTTTTTGGAGTCCGCCGGAATCGGTGAGCACGGCCGCCGCATTTTTCAACAATCCAAGCAGGCTTATATACGGCAGGGGCGCAACAGGATGCAAGTTTTCGGGCAGGCGGAGTTCACCCAGCCGGGATTTCACCCGCGGATGCACCGGCCAGATTACGGGCTTTTTTATCGTGTTGATGGCTTCCAAAATGGAGTGCAGGCGCTCGGGCGCGTCGGTATTTGCCGGCCGGTGCAGGGTAAACAACAAATAGTTTTCGGGCTTCAGCTCCGGAAAAGGGTTGCCGGCTTCCAGCGGTTCGGGCAACTCTGCCGATGGCCGTGCACCGAAAAGCTGAACCGCATCCTGCATCACATCACCTACATTATACACCCCTTTGGTGATTCCCTCTTTGGCCAGTTGTTTTACGCCGGCCGAAGAACTACAGCACAACATATCGCTCAGATGATCGGTGGTGATGCGGTTGATTTCCTCCGGCATGCGGCGGTTGAAGGAGCGCAGTCCGGCCTCCACGTGAATCACCGGTACGTGCAGCTTGGCGGCAGCTAAGGCTCCGGCAAGCGTGGAATTGGTATCGCCGTAAACCATCAGGAAGCGCGGAAGCTGCGGCATGGCCAGCAGGCAGGCCTCAATCTTCTCCAGCATTTGCCCGGTTTGCGCGCCATGATGGCCCGAGCCGATTTCCAGATTCAGCCGTGGCGGCGGAATATCCAGCTCATCAAAAAACACCTGACTCATATTCGCATCATAATGCTGTCCGGTATGGATGATGGCCTCGGTGATGCCGGCCTGCCGCAGGGCCTTACTGACCACCGCCGCCTTCACAAACTGCGGCCGCGCCCCAACGATGGTTATGAGCTGTGCGGAAATGCCGGATGGGGAAGAAGAAATCATGCAAAAAGCGAATAAATTTAAAATACGGCATAAAATAATGAGCTGTAAAGATACAGCCTCTGCACCCAACGGCCAAGGCCGGGGCAGCGGGCTTCAACTCCCATACATTAAGAGGTAATAAGCAAGCTTTTCATGAACGCTCCAAGTTTAGTTGGCTGTTAATGCATCTTTTTAGTTGCTGTAATAAGATGTGTTCGGGAAAGCATTACAGGCTGCGCGCATGGTTTTCCGCTTCCTGGTCGGCTGATAGCAAACGAATATTTTAAAAATTTCACTGTTGCAGGGCCTCCTTTTTCTCATTGGTTCAATATGTACACCCGGAATTCATTCATCAGATACGGTATGGCTGCCCGTCCGAAACGTAACTTTTATAACCTCAACACGAGCTCTATTTAATATGAAAACAGAAAAACCTACGTCGATAAGCCGGAAAGACTTCTTACGCACGGCCGGCTCTACGGCCTTATTTGCTGCATTTGGCATCGCAATCAGCAGTTGTTCCAGCGTTGTTGATGCCGATTCTGATAATGTATCGGATACATCGGGCACGGCCATTACAATTGAGGGAGACACCATCATTCTGGATCTGGATGCCGATGAGCTGGAGAGCTTGCAAGATGAAGGCGGCTGGCTGCTCATCCGCGATGCCAGAACCTTGATTGTAAACATAGACGGCCAGAGTTACAGGGCCTTTACAAGCGTCTGCACCCACACCGGCTGCAGCACCAACTGGGAATTTAATGGTGCTTTGTTTATTTGTACCTGCCACGACTCCAGATTTAATACCGGCGGTGAAGTAGTGCAGGGGCCTGCAACCCGAGATTTGGAAGAGTTTTCGGTCGTACGGGATGGGAATATCGTAACAATAAATAAAGCGGCACAAAGTGTTTAAACAAAAAAAGCAAATACTTATGATACGCCATAGCTGTATCGCACTAATGCTGTTTATGCTTGTTTCAGGCCTGCCATCTACGCTGCATGCACAAACCTTTATAGGAGAGGAAGGTTATGTAGAGTTTGTGTCTTCTGCTCCTCTGCTGGAGTTTACCGGCCAAAGCAATCATCTCACCGGCTTAATAGACCTTGAAGAAAACATGGTCGATTTTTACGTGGATTTAAACACCATCGATACGGGTATTGAGCTGAGAAACCGGCACATGCGCGACAGCTACCTGAAGACCGAACAGTTTCCTTTTGCCGAATTTACCGGCTCTCTGGCCACCCTCTACGATTTCGACAAAGGCGGCATTCAGGAAGTTAAAACAAGCGGCGTGTTCTCCATTCACGGGGTGGAGCGAGAGATGGACATACAAGGCACGATAGAAGAAACCTCAGAAGGCATACAGCTTGAAGCAAACTGGGTTGTACACCTGGAAGACCATGATATTGACAGGCCAAAAGTGGTTTTTTATGAACTGGCCAACGAGCAAAACGTCGCTATTTCTATTCATCTTTTAAAACAGGAAGATTAACCCTATGGATAAAGTAGCCTGTAAGCAGGTATGGCTCACCGTATTTTTCTTCATGTTGCTTATGCCCCCTGAGCTTTTTGCGCAACTCGAGCGCCGCCGGGTACAGCAAGACGGCCCGGTGGAACTCACGTTTATGGCGCCCAAAAACATCAATCTTTACACAACGATGTCGCTTTCGGCGGGCGAGCTGCACTATTCCATCATGCATACCTTTGGAGAAGTGAAGCAAGGCCCCCGC
>JBMCPG010000091.1:0-6174 GCA_048626035.1 Cyclonatronaceae bacterium | reverse complement strand
GCTCAGGTTTAGCGCAAAACCGTGCATGGTTACCCAGCGCGAGCATTTAATGCCCATAGCGCAGATCTTACTCCCACCGACCCAAACGCCGGTCATGCCAGCTTCCCGGCCGGCTTCGATGCCGAAATCGGCAAGCGTGCGTATAATAATTTCTTCCAGCCCGCGCAGATATCTGCTAATGTCGGTAAAATGCTGCTCTAAATCCATGATGATGTAGCCCACAATCTGCCCCGGCCCGTGGTAGGTAATATCCCCGCCCCGGTCGATGTGTACAAATGTAGCGTTGCGCTGCTTCAATCCAGCCTCGGAGATGAGCAGATGTTCCCGCTTTCCGCTCTTTCCTAAAGTATAAACGTGCGGATGCTCCACAAACAGCAAATGTTGTCTCGCCGGCGGGCTTCCGGGCTGACGCTTAAGGCGAATAAGCGCCTGCTGGAGCTCTCTCTGAAGCGCCCAGGCGGTGGCGTAATCGGTTTGGCCTAAATCACATACGTGCACCGGATCGGGCTTGTTTGTGGCAAAAGAGGACGCAGCAGCCTTAAAAGTAGTAGAGGTATTCATGCGCTTATCAACGAAATATCCGCCCGCGTCGTGCGCGCGCAACTTCCGGGATTTGGTTTAGTACAGGTATGAGCGGCTCGCCGGGCTCTTGTATTTGCTTGCAAATTCGTATTTTACCTGATTAATATTACCACGTAAAAAAGAAGGAAAAAGAAAAGGGGCAGACCACGTACGGTGCATTGTTGGTATGCTATAAAAAAGCCGGGGCATCTGCACCTTATGCGTTGTATTTTAATTTTAATACGTGTGATGATGCGCGCGATCACAACATATCTTATACCATCAAAGATCACACAAGGTTTTTCCACATTAGCAACGATTGGGATACAGGGCCATGAAGCACGCTTCAAAAAAATCTACTACACCTCAGGGCGATAAAACACCTCCGCAACAGGAGGAAGCCGCCGCCGAAACGCCGCCCGAAAATGCGCCGCAGTCGCCGGAGGGCCCCGATGCCGGAAAAGAGGTCGCCCGGCCGCTCTATCTCGTTGCCGTAGGCGCCTCGGCCGGCGGGCTCGATGCCCTCCAGGAGCTGCTCGCCCATATCCCCGATCGTATCGTTCATCGGGTTGCTTTTGTGGTTGCCCAGCACGTAAGCCCGACCCACAAGAGCATGCTTGTGCAGCTGCTGGGCCGGCAGACGCGGCTCAACGTTACCGATGCGCGCGAGAATATTTTTCCCCAGGCCGGTTATGTGTACGTAACCCCGCCCGATAATGAAATCTATTTCCGGAACGGGCACATGCGCCTGCGCAAGCCGGCCAGCAGCATTGGGCCAAAACCCTGCGTAAATGTATTGATGGAATCGTTGGCTGGCAGCCAGCAGGGGCCGTACACCATCGGCATCATCCTTTCGGGCACCGGCAGCGATGGGGCCGAGGGCTTCCGCGCGCTCAAACATGCCGGCGGTTTTATGATGGTACAGGAGCCCCAAACGGCCCGCTATGACGGCATGCCGATTGCCGCCATTAATACCGGCGCGGCCGATTCGGTACTTGCTCCCGAGAAAATGGGCGAAGGCATTTTGGAATACATCGAAGAACCGGTAAAAGCACGACTTCAGTTTCCCGAAGATGAAGATATAGAAGCCAATCGCCTTCAGCATATTTTTGATCTGCTGAGCAAGCGTACCGGAACCGATTTTTCTCATTATAAATCGGCGACCATCGGGCGGCGGCTCAACAAACGCCTCGATATGCTGCAGCTCGACAGCCTGGAAGAATACGTGGCTTATCTGCGCGAGAATGCCGGCGAGCTCGACGAGATGTTCCAGATAATTCTCATCGGCGTAACGACTTTTTTCCGCGACGAAGCCGCTTTTGAGGCATTACAGCAGTATTTAGCTCCCATCATAAAGCAAAAACACCTGGCCGGCGCATCGCTTCGCATTTGGGTGCCCGGCTGCTCTACCGGCGAGGAGGCCTATACCATAGCTATTATCGTGGCCGAACTCCTCCGCACGCACAATTATAGCGTAGAAACACAAATTTTTGCCACCGATATCGACGCAAAGGCCATCACCATAGCAAGGCTTGGCATCTATAGCGAGAAGTCGGTGAAGCCGGTTTCCCAGCAGCTTATAAACCGATATTTTGAACCGCGTGAAAACGGCTGGGAAGTGCGTAAATCCTTGCGTAGCATGGTGCTTTTTTCCAAGCACGACCTCACCAATAACCCGCCGTTTCTTAAACTCGATCTTATTTCCTGCCGCAACCTGCTTATCTACCTGAATACCAGAATGCAGCAGCAAATTATCCCGCTGTTTCATTATGCCCTCAATACCGACGGCCTGTTACTGCTGGGTAAATCCGAAACGGTAGGGCAGCATGGCGAGCTGTTTGCTACGGCCGACAGCAAAAATAAAATTTACCAGCGCAAGCGGGGTTCCAAGCTGAGTTCGGTGAAGCTCAACGCCTTCAAAACGCGCAAACAGTATGCCGCGCGCAACCGGCCGGCCACGCCCGAACATCCGGAGTCTAAAGAGTACAGCATTTCCGATATGATGAAGGAAACGCTGTTTAACACCTTTGAGCATCCATACGTGATTATAGATGATCATTACGACATCCAGGAAATAAACGGAGATGTGCGGCTTTTTGTGAGCCTGAGTCCCGGCCTTATTCAGGCAAATCTGCTCAAAATGGTGAATCAGGAGCTGCAGATTGAGCTGCGCTCGGTCTTAAATCGCCTGTTGAAAGAACGCAGCAGCATCACCAGCAACATCAAACCTTTCGAGCTGTACGGGCAGCGCTACCATGTGCGCCTTACCGGGAAACCGCTGTTATATTCGGAGCCGCCCAACGAGCTGTTTGTCATCATTTTTGAACAGCTTGATATCGGCAAATTACTGCCTGATGGCAGCGCTGGCACATCCGGAAAGGATGCCGCCGCCGCCCAGCGCATGAAGGAGCTGGAAATGGAGCTGGAAGCCACGCGCGAACATCTGCAAACCTATATTGAGGAGCTGGAAACCAGCAACGAAGAGCTACAGTCGCTCAACGAGGAGCTGCAAAGCACCAACGAGGAATTGCAGTCGTCTAACGAAGAATTGGAAACCAGCAATGAGGAGCTGCAAAGCACCAACGAAGAAGTTCAGATTGCCTACAGCGAGCTTAAATCCAGCAACGAGCAGCTTTCGCTTAAAGAACAGCGTTTGCGCGAGCAGGAGGCCAACTCCCAGGCGCTGCTGAGCAATCAGCTACAGGCGATGATGCTCGTAGATACTACGTATAGCGTGCTGCAATACAACGAGCGTGCGGCCGGGCTTTTTAAAGAATTACGCAACAAAGAACTGCGCAAGGACAGTATGCTGGTGGACTTCCTTGACGCGGCCTATATCGAGTCGTTTTTACAGGACTTTGGCCGGGCGCTGCAGGGCGAGCAAGTTCTCAGCGATTTCCGCACACAACCGCTTTCAGGCAAGGCCGGCTGGCGCTGGTTTCGTATCAGCTATACGCCGGTTGTTGGCGAAGGCGGGCGCGTAAACTGCGTTTCGCTGGGGCTGCTGGAAACCACCGAACTCAAGCTGGCCATGGGGCAGGCGAAGCAAAAAGAGCGGCTCATACAATCCGTTTATGATGCGGCATCGGTTGGCATCTGCGTAACCGATGCGGAGGGTTATTTTGTGAATGTAAACCGCCGGTACCGCGAAATCTATGGTTTTGAAAATGAATCCCTGATTGGCCGGCATTTTACGGTCGTAGTGCCCGAAACGGCTCGTGAAGAGGCCCGCCGGCTGCACGATGCGTTTATTGAAGACGGCACCGAACTGCCGCGCGAATGGCAGGTGCGCCACGCCGAAGGCCATTTTATTACCGTGGAAGTGAGCGCACGCCTGCTTGTCCAGGAAGATGGGCGGCGTTATAAGGTAACTTCAGTAGATAACATAAGCCAGCAGCGGCAGCTCCAGGGCATGCTCGAGAGCACCAACAGCATGGCGCAGCTCGGGAGCTGGGAGCTGGATATGCAGACCGGGCAGGTTTCCTTTAACCATGTGCTGGCCGATATTTTCGAGATCGATTCCCTCAGCCGCACCGCTACCACAGAGGAGCTGGCCGGCTTTTTTGGGATGAAAAGCAGCCGTAAAGCATTCTTGGAAGCTATCAGCGCCCTTGGCAGCGGAGCCCGAACCGATGTTGATGCCGAACTTCAGGCTTTAACGAAAACGGGCGAGATTCGCTGGGTGCGCATCATTAGCCGCGCAAAAACCGAGCAGTAGGGCTGCGTGCGCATCGAGGGCGTAATGCAGGATATTACCGACGAAAAAGAAAGGCGAAACGCCCTCCGGCTCTACGAATCGGCCATGAAAGAGGCCACCGACGCTATTCTTATTACCGAAGCCGATCCCATAGACCTGCCCGGGCCGCGCATCACCTTTGCGAACCGTGCGTTTTATGAAATGACGGGCTACAGCCCCGAAGAAGTAATCGGCCAAACGCCGCGCATGCTGCAGGGCAAAGAAACCAGCCGGGAAGAGCTCGACCGGCTGCGCCATGCTATGGAGCATTATGAGCCCTGCCAAATCGAAGTCATTAATTACACAAAAGCCGGCGATGCCTACTGGCTTAGCTTTCAGGTTACGCCAATCGCCGATGAAAACGGGCGATATACGCATTTTCTGAGCATTCAGAAAGACATCACCCAGCGGAAAATCCGGGAGCTGCAAAAACTGTTGCTGGCCGATATAAGCGGCTTTTTTAACCGAGATGCCAGCCTGAACGCTATTCTTGAAACCTGCGCCCGCCGTATTGCCGCCGACGGGGCCTTCGATCTGGCCGAAGTCTGGCTGCTGAATACAGCCGGCGACCGCCTCCGTCTGGCCGCCGCTTCAACAAGTAAAAACCTGAGCCGATTCCACGAGCTTTCCGCCGATATAACTACTTTTGCTTACGGAGAAGGCTTGCCAGGACGCGTATGGGAGCAGCGAACCCAGGAAATCTGGCATAACATTGATGAACGCCCAGATTTTAAACGTCGTAAAGCTGCCGGAGAAGCAGGCCTTAAAAGCGCCTACGGGGTTCCGCTCATCAATAATGATACTCTGCACGGGGTGCTTGTGCTGGCCAATACCTCCGGCAAAAGCAGCATGCTCGAACCCGTGATGGAAGAGTTGGCGAGCCGTTTAAGCGGAGAAATCCGGCGAAAGCAGCTTGAGGAAGAATTGCAGCATACCTTCAGCTTTGCGCCCGAAATGGTATGTATTGCCGGAACCGATGGCTATTTCAAAAAAGTAAACCCGGCGATGACCCGGCAACTTGGCTACAGCGAAGCCGAGCTGCTGCGCCGGCCGATGCAAGATTTTATTTACCCCGACGACCGCGCTTCCAGCCGCCGGGCGCTTGAAAAGCTGGAGCGCGGGGAGAAAACCTACCGCTACGAAAATCGTTTTATTACCCGCGATGGCGATATTCGCTGGCTTTCCTGGAGCAGCACGCCGGTGCAGGAAGGAGGGATTGTATATAGCATTGCCAAAGATATTACCCGGCAGCGGGAGCTGGAGCTGTTGTTCAACCAGGTTAACAAAATGGCCCGTATTGGCGCGTGGGAGCTGCACGTACCGTCCGAAAAAGTATATTGGTCGCCGGTTGTGCGCCAGATTTTTGAAGTGCCCGAAGACTTCACGCCTACGGTCGAAAACGGGCTGTCCTTTTACCTCGAAGAATCCCGCGCGCGCATGGCCGATGCCTTGAAGGCATCAATCGCTACGGGGCAGCCCTGGGATGAAGAACTCCTGATTATAACCAAGGGCGGAAATTCCCGCTGGGTGCGCAGCATGGGGCAGGTGCTTATGAGTGAAGGAAAAGCCATCAAAGTCTTTGGCAGCCTGCAGGATATCCATCCGCTTAAAACCACGCAAATCAATCTTCGCCAGGCCCTGCAGGAAAAAGATATGATTCTGGAACGGGTAGGCGACGGCTTCTTTGCCGTAGATCATAACTGGACCGTAACCTACTGGAATACGGCCGCCGAGAGCATTCTGAACACTCGAAAAGAAGACATTCTCGGGCAAAACCTTTGGGAGGTCTTTGATGATGCGCGCCAGCTGGATTTCTACACCTATTATAAAGATGCGATGCAAACCCAAACCAAAAAGCATTTTGAAAGCTACTATCC
>JBMCPG010000090.1:0-6176 GCA_048626035.1 Cyclonatronaceae bacterium | reverse complement strand
GGGCTGGATCGCGCCACCGACCGTGAGGACTTTAATGTACGCGTATCGGTGCCGGTAAACTTGCGCGCCGACGACGATTTTATAGCTACGGGCAACCGTTTTGGCCTCATTTTTATACGCCTGCCGCTGGGCACGGCCAACTCCGGCGAGCGGCTTCAGCTTATACAGCAGGAAATGCAGCAGGTAAAAGCCTCCGGCGAGGCAATGGTAGCCCTGGGCGTACTCCGTCTGGTAGGCCGCGCCCCGGTGATGCTTCAAAACGCCGTCATCAATTTTCTGAGCCGGAAATGCTCCGCTGTTGTAACCAACGTACCCGGCCCGCGCCGCCCGCTGTATATGGCCGGTTCTAAAATGGAAAACCTCATGTTTTGGGTGCCCACTTCGGGCATGTTGGGCCTGGGCATCAGCCTGCTGAGCTACGACGGACACATACAGGCCGGCGTTGCTGCCGATGCCGGGCGGGTCTCGCGGCCGCAGCGCATCACAGAGCTTTTCTTTAACGCCTTTGAAGAAGCCTCGACAAGGCTTTCTGAAGAAATTTAGGGAAGTTGCTAATATTTATTGGATTCCATATACCCAAAATTTGTATATTGGAAAATGTAAGCGCTTTCATTTTTTAGATGATGTCTCTTTTTCCTGCTATCGCCGATCTGCCAATTGGTGCTTTAGTGCCTAAAAATCCCTAAATATTCTATTATGATGACGACCTCTTCCCCCAACTTGTTTTGCTGGCGTAAAGGACTCTGCGCCTTCATTACAAGCCTTGTTGCCTTTTTTTGCTTTATGCATGCCGCCGCCATTGCCCAGGAAACCGTTGCGCTGAACGTAAGCATCAGCCCGGCGGCCGCACAGCCCGGCGAAACCGTAACGCTGAGTATTTCTAATGAGAACGCCTCGGCCGAAGCCCTTTATTTTTATGGTGCCGAAATAGCCTATGATGCCGCCCGCTTCAGCTTTGAGGGCATCACCGCTGGCAATCTGATGGGCGAAAATGCGCTTGAAATTGCCGATGAGCTGGATGAAAATACCCTTGGTGCCAGTGTGGTGCGCACTTCCGGAAGCGGCGCGGGAAGCGGAACACTGGCCGTGCTGGAGTTTACCGCCCGCCCCGATGCCGCCGAGGGCGATGCCGCCTTCAGTTTCTCAAATAATGATGTGCGGGATACGGACGGCCAAAGTATAACTGCCGGGGCGCCTTCACCGGCCGAAATCGTGATTGCTGAGGGCGAAAGCTTTACCGTGTATTACAACAACCCAAACGAGTGGGAAGAGGTCTTCACCTATGCCTTCTCTTCTGAAGGCGGCGAATATGTCAGTTTTCCCGGCGAGGCCATGACCCCGCCCGAGGGCGACTCCGAATGGTTCAGCTATGAAATTCCCGTCAATTTTAACGGCGCTCCCATGGATCGCATCATTTTCAGTAATGGTGAGGGCGCACAAACCGAAAACCTGCAGCGCAATACCGACGGCTGGTTCGACGGCAGCCGCTGGTACGACAGTGAGCCGGATTTCGATGCCACCCGGCCGGTTAGCTTTTCGGTGAATATGAGCGCGCAAATAGCTGATGAGCGCTTCAACCCTGAAACCGACCTCGTGTATCTGCGCGGCATCAACGAGGGCTGGGATGCCGAAGATGCCATTGTGATGGAAGCAAACGCCGAAACTCCGGAAATTTATGAAACCACCGTTTCTGTCGAAGGTCCCGAAACCGGCATTGAAGAGTTTAAATATTACCGCGCCCCGGCCGATGCATTTGAAAACGGCGCTTTTGAGCTGATAGACGAGCCGGACCGCACCCTCACCCTTGGCCCGGCCGGTACCCCGCAGATTCTGGAGACGGTTTTCTTCAATAATGAAGCTCCTGATCCGGAGCCGGACGCGCGCCCGGTTAGCTTTTCGGTGGATATGAGCGTACAAATTACAGCCGGAAATTTTGATCCGGAAACCGATGAAGCCACACTTTCGGGCGGCTTCAACGGATGGGAAGAAAACATCACCCTTAGCCCCGGGGAAAACGCTATTTACGAAACAACTCTGGAGATTGAAGGCGAAGAAGGCAGTACGCAGGAATACAAATTCGGCATTAACGGCACGCTGGAAGAAAATGGCGGCGAGGGCGAAAACGGCAACCGCATTCTCACGCTCGGCCCGGCCGATACCCCGCAGCCGCTGGATACGGTATTTTTCAATAATGATGAGGGCGACGATTTACCCGAAACGGTTTTGGTATGGCCCGGCGACACCAATAATAATGGCGTTGTGAACGAGGAAGACGTTGCCCCGCTGGGGATTTACTGGAACGCAAACGGGCCGGCCCGCGAAGATGCTTCAACCGAATGGCAGGGCCAGGAAGCCGCCGTTTGGGAGCCTATTCCTGCTACCTATGCCGATACCGACGGCAGCGGAACCGTCAACCAAACCGACCTGCTGGCTGTGGGCCTCAATTTTGGCGAAACCCACGGCAGCGAAACCCAGAACCAAACCCCGCCCCTGGCCGAAGTGAACCTGCCGCCCCTCAGCGAGGGCGATAAAGCTATTGTACGCCTGCAAAGCACCGGAAGTATGATGGTGCTCGGGGCTTCGTTCGGGGCGCAGCTCCTGGGAATAGATGAAGAAGCCTTTGCATTTGCCCGGCTTGAGTCCGGGCAGTGGGCAGACGCGTGGCAGGAAGAAAATGCGCTTATTGCGTTTGAGCGGAATGAAGATCTTCAACTTTCGGCCGCCGCCGTGCACAAAGGCTTAACCGCCGCTACAGTGGCAAGCGAGCTGTTCAGCTTTGAAATTCAGGCCCTTGGCAACTGGTCTTCCGGCGGCACGCTGCTGCTGGAGCGGGCCGGCTACGTAAACGAAGACGGCAGTCAGCTTTCCTTTGAAGAAATTGAAGTGGATATCGAGGTCGTAACGGGCACAAGCACCGGAAATGGCGAACTTCCTGCGACAACAGCCCTGCATCAAAATTACCCGAATCCATTTAATCCGAGCACCAGCATTTCGTTTGATTTACAGCAGCAGGGAGAGGTTAGCCTCGAAGTGCTCAACGTTCTCGGCCAGCGCGTGGCTACCTTAATAAACCGGCAGGAAATGAGCGCCGGAAGCTATACGCAGCGCTTCGATGCCAGCCGCCTTCCCAGCGGCATGTACCTGATGCGCCTGTCGGCCGGCGAGCAGCAGTTCACCCGGAAAATGATGTTAGTAAAATAAGGCCGCGTCTGTTTGCAGCATTTTTTATTTGGTTGATTGATTGATAAAACGCCGGGGGTTTGATCGCCTCCGGCGTTTTTTTTTGAATGCGAAGCCTGCATGTTTTCGCTGTAAAAGGCTTTTAGCTGCTATATGCGCTTACTTCCGGGGGCGTAAAAAAAGTTGTGTGCGGGCTTGCGTATTCAATCAATACATAATATTCTAATAAGAACATTATATTAAGCAGCCTGCCTCCTTTGGCTTATATTGATTATGATGGAAGCTAACGCAGGGCTACCATTTTTTTGCAAATCATCAATAGGAATTTTATGCCAGCTTTTGGATTACGTTCGCGCATTGGCCTGTTTTTAGGGCCGGCTCTGTTTTTGCTAATTTTGTTTCTGCCCACACCGGAAAGCCTTTCCCCCGAAGCGCAGCGGGTCGCGGCCGTTGCCGTGCTTATGGCCGTATGGTGGGTTACCGAAGCCCTTCCGATTGCCGCCGTGGCGCTGCTGCCCATCAGCTTGTTTCCGCTGCTTGGGGTTATGCCTACCTCTTCGGTAACGGCACAATACGCCAATCAGATTATATATTTGTTTATCGGCGGCTTTTTTATTGCCGTTACTATGGAGCGCTGGAACCTGCACCGGCGCATAGCCTTGTCTATCATCAAAACTATCGGAACGGCTCCGGCGCGCATCATCCTGGGATTTATGATTGCTTCGGCCGTGCTGTCGATGTTCGTAAGCAACACGGCCACGGCTATGATGATGGTGCCCATTGGCCTGGCTGTTATTAAACAAGCCTCGGATATTGTGAAGAAAAACAACCTGGGCAATATCGATACCCGGCCGGAAAACTTCCATTTCGCTATCGCACTGATGCTCGGCATTGCCTACGCCTGCTCTATCGGCGGGGTGGGAACCATCATCGGAACGCCGCCGTGGAACATCTGACGCCGCCGATAATGGAACATCGTATTTGTGGGCGTAGCTGACACGCTGTTTGATCAGGAGATCAGTTTTGCGCTGTGGATGGCCTACGGCGTGCCCATGGCCGCGCTCATGCTGGGCCTGACCTGGGCCTATCTGGTATATTTTGCGTTTCCGCTTCGGCTGAAAGAGCTTCCCGGCGGCCGCGAATTTATACAGGGAGAACTCGATAAACTTGGCCGCACCACCAAAGAAGAAAAATACGTGCTCATCGTCTTTGCAGCCGTTGCCATGGCGTGGATCTCCCGCGGATTTATTGGCTTTGGCTTTTTTAACGACGCCGCCATAGCCATCACCGGTGCCCTGTTGCTGTTTCTGATTCCCTCAAACTATAAAAAAGGTGTGTTTCTGCTGGACTGGGAAACGGCCGTCAAAATTCCATGGGGCATCGGCGTACTTTTCGGCGGCGGACTTGCCCTCGCCCATGGATTCAGCGAGACCGGCCTGGCCGAGTGGATTGCCAACTCGCTGCTGGTGCTCTCCGGCTTCCATATTCTGATTTTGATTTCCGCCGTGGCCCTGCTTACCATATTCCTCACAGAAGTTACCTCCAATACCGCCACTGCCACCATGCTGATGCCGATTATGGCAAGTATGGCTCTGGCCATGAGTGTACATCCTTACGGCCTGATGATAGGCGCTACCCTGGCCGCTTCTTTTGCCTTTATGCTGCCGGTCGCAACCCCGCCCAATGCAGTGGTGTTTGGCTCCAGCTTCATCAGCATTCCGCAGATGGCTAAAGCCGGGCTGTGGCTGAACGTGCTGGGCGTTATCATCATCGTGCTGTTCACGTATTTTATACTCCCGCTTATCTGGGATATAGACCTTAGCTTGCTGCCCGAATGGCTGGAAGGCATCAGCCCTTCCGAATTAGGCGAATAGCTTCGGATTGGCATTAATTTTTAATCAAACCATTTTAAACTTTTAATATAAATTCATCCCTTATGATAAAACATGCCTGGCTGCCAGCAGTTCTGATCGCCATTCTTTTTTCTTTCATCGCCGCGCCCCGCGCTCAGGCGCAAAGCAAGCTTGAGGTCGGTGGCTATATGCAAACCTGGTATATTCCAAACCAAAGCGGAGATGTGGCCCCGAATTCTGATGCCGATTTTACCACCAGCGGCTTTCGTCTGCGCCGCGCCCGCCTGGTAGCCCGCGGCCGGCTCAACGATACCTTCAGCGCTACAAGCTGGCTGGAGTTTGCCGGCGCCAATAACATCCTGCTCGATTTCCATATCGATGCCCACCTCAAACCGTGGCTGAATTTACGCGCGGGGCAGTTTATCATGCCCGGGCAAAGCTACGATACCGGCCGGCTGGTCTCCTCGCAGCTGCGCTTTTGGGAACGCCCACAGGCCACTACGCAGCTTTCAAGCACTATGGGCTACGATGGATTCCGGGATATCGGGGTGATGGCCTACGGCTCCTATGGCCGGCTTTGGTATGGCATTCATGCCGGTAACGGCGCCGGCCGGTTTAGCCAGGCAGGCAGCCAGATTCGGGAGCGGGATTTTGGCAGCGGGCTCTACGGCGCACGCGTCGATTATGAAGCCATTGACGGACTTACCATCGGCGGACACCTCTCTACCAATCAGCAAAATAATTTAGTTGAAGAAGCCGGCCAGCAGCCGTTCGATATCGACCGCACTTCCTGGTCTTTGCGGCTGAATACCAATAATTTGGGCGTCGAACGGCTGTACACGCAGTTTGAATATCTTAGCATGTATGTGAATGATGATAATCGCGGCGTTACAGCCATCGACGGAGAATACGATATGCACGGCTGGTACGCCGAGGCCGGCTACGGCATCACCCCGGCATGGCAGGTGCTGGCGCGGTACGAGAGGGGATACCAGCGGATCGTCGGCGAGAAGCTCAGCGCGATTCCGGGGGTCTGCGACGTCTACTTCACGATGGGCGACACCGACTTCATCGTCGTCGCGCACCTGCCGAACCGCGAGTTCGTCGAGTCGCTCATCATGGCGTACGAGTCCATCGACGAGG
>JBMCPG010000089.1:0-6257 GCA_048626035.1 Cyclonatronaceae bacterium | reverse complement strand
ATATTTACAAGATTATGAGTGAAAGCGCGGAACCGAAAGAAAAAGCTCTTCAGCCGGCTTTAATTTTGATTGATTATTACGACGGGAAGCCTCATTTTAAAAAGCTTTGGCCCGCTGCTGCCAAAGCGGCATCCGATGGAGCCTGAAGCCGGTTTAAAGATGCTTTAAACGCCAAAAGCCCTTTAGACAAGCTGCTTCGGGCGTTTTCGGAAAGGCGGCTTTTATCTCCTATTCTTTCAGTTCCATCATTATTTTATTTCAACATGTTTACTGAGCCAACCATGCTGAACCGCCGTATCGGCTGGATTGAGGTTATTTGTGGCGGGATGTTTAGCGGCAAAACGGAAGAGCTCATCAGAAGGGCCCGCCGCGCCCAGATTGCCGGGCAGCACGTCGTTATTGTAAAGCCCGCCCTCGATAACCGCTACGAAGCCGAAATGGTCGTTTCGCACAACAGCACGCGCCTGCCCGGTATTGTAGCCGCCTCGGCCGACCAGATTGTGCTCATGACCGGCGATGCCGAGGTCGTATGTATAGATGAAGCCCAGTTTTTCGATAACCGCCTTATTGAGGTGGCCAACTCCCTGGCCAACGAAGGCCGGCGCGTCATTATCGCCGGGCTGGATATGGACTACATGGGCAAGCCTTTCGAGCCTATGCCGCACTTGCTGGCCATTGCCGAATACGTAACCAAGCTCCATGCTATATGCGCCGAAAGCGGGCATATTGCTAATTTTTCCCAGCGGGTTACCGCTAATAGCGACCGTATCTTAGTAGGTGAAAAAGATGCCTACGAACCCCGGGCCAGGCACTGCTTCCGCCCCCCTGCCGATAAAAAGCGGGCCCGGAGCATACGCGCGCTCAACCAGCTTAAATCCGGCCTGTATGCCAAGCGGCTGAGCGTACAGCAAAACCAGGAAAACGAACGTAGCGGGCGCTCTCCCGATGCCGATCCGTAAAGGCTGATTTCTAAGCATCAAAGCTTTATTTTTTTAGTATGGATGCAGGCTGGCCTGTGCGCAGGGCTGCATCTTCACTCTCAGGCATACGTATATGGAACTTATAAGAGGCGTGCTTGGCATGCTCGTTATTATTGGCATCGCTCTGGCCCTCAGCCACAACCGCAAAGCGGTAAGCTGGCGGCTGGTAGGCATCGGGCTGGGTATTCAGCTTACTCTGGCTATTTTTATTCTGAAAGGCAGCCAAATGGCCGAGTTTTTCGCGCCTTTGGGCTGGCCAAAACTCTTTTTTAGCTGGGTTTCTTCCTTCTTTGTGCTTGTGCTGGATTTTTCTACCGAAGGTGCCGAGTTTATTTTTGGAAACCTGGCACGCGGCCCCGGCATGGAAGACAGCCTGGGCTTTTTCTTTGCCTTTCAGGTACTGCCGACCATCGTTTTTTTTGCCTCCATCACCACCCTGCTCTACCATTATGGCGTGCTTCAGTTTGTGGTAAAAATGATGGCCAGCGGTATGCAAAAACTGCTGGGTACTTCCGGGGCTGAATCGCTTTCGGTGGTAGCCAACATTTTTGTGGGGCAAACCGAAGCGCCGCTGGTGGTAAAACCTTACATCGAGCGCATGACCAAATCTGAGCTTCTGGCTGTCATGACCGGCGGCATGGCTACTATTGCCGGCGGTATTATGGCCGCCTACATCCAGATGCTGGGCGACTCTTACGCCCAGGCCAACGATCTGGCCCTGGAAGTCGGCCGCCAGCTTTTTGCCGAGCAGCTGCTCGGTGCCAGCCTCATGGCCGCCCCCGCCGCCCTGGTAATTGCCAAAATCCTCTACCCCGAAACCGATAAGCCCGTTACGATGGGCAAAGTAAAGGTTGAGGTCGAAAAGCCGGATGCCAATGGTATTGAAGCCGCTTCGTCGGGGGCAAGCGAAGGCCTCAAACTCGCCCTGAACGTCGGCGCTATGCTGCTGGCCTTTATCGCCATTCTCGGAATGCTCAATTATTTTTTGGGCATCTTCGGCGATTATACCGGCCTGAATGCCATTTCCGGTTTCGACCTTACCATCCAATCGCTGCTTGGCTATATCTTTGCTCCGCTTGCGTTCCTGATTGGCGTGCCCTGGGCAGATGCGGTGAACGTTGGCTCCATGATTGGCACCAAAATTGTGCTTACCGAATTTATTGCCTTTGTTGATCTGGCCGATTTTGTGAGTTCCGGCGAGCTGGAGGAACGTACCATTTTTATGGCTACTTTTGCCCTCTGCGGGTTTGCCAATTTCTCATCTATTGCCATACAAATCGGCGGGATCGGCGGGCTGGCGCCAAGCCGGAAGTCTGAGCTGGCCAAGTTCGGATTGCTGGCCGTGCTGGCCGGAACCCTGGCCAATATGATGACGGCCACCATCGCCGGCGTTTTATACTGAAAAGAAGATGCAACATCCCCTTATAACAACATCGCCGGGGCTGCGTTGTGCACGTTTAGCAGCCGCCACAGGCATGTACACCTATCACTCTAAATTCCTTTTCCTATTTTACATTTTATGAAGCCTTCCATGCTAAAACCTGTTTTTGCAAGTATATCTTTACTCTTGCTGGCCGGGGCTTGCGGAGCGTCGATGTCGTCTCAGCAAGAAACAGCACCCGAAGACCGCGCCGTAGGAACAGTAGATGGCCGCGCCGTCTCGTTCGCAGACATGCGCGCAAGCTTTCATAATACCCATAGCGAAAGCGAAGCCGATCCGGAAGCCGAAAAGCAGGAAATGATGGAGTTCCTGGATCTGTATCTGCTTTACCGGGCGAAAGTGCTGGAAGCACAGGCCCAGGGGTACTACCAGGATGACGCTATTTTGGAAGAACTGGAGCAGTACCAGATGCAGTCGGTATTTCCCTATTGGCTGGAAATGCGGTTTCAGGAAGAGTTGCTTGATGAGCTGGTGGAGCGTTCCGAGACGGAGGTGGGCGTCAGCCATATTCTAATTAGTGTGGGCGAAAATGCGGCCCCGGCCGATACCGCGGAAGCTTATAACACGCTCATGGAAGCCAGGGAGGCGTTCCTCAACCCCGAAGATGAGCGCGATTTTGATGCCCTGGCGGCAGAATATTCCAGCCGGCAGCGCGGGCGCAGTATGGGCGGCGACCTGGGCTATCTTACCGCAGGGCGGGCCGTAAAAGCCTTCGAAGATGTAGCCTATACTACCGAAGAAGGCGAGGTTTCCATGCCGTTTCGCACCAGCTTTGGCTATCATTTAGTCTATGTATATGATGAAAGAGAAGCCCAGCCGCAGCGCAATTACTCCCATATTTATTTTCAGGGCGAAGCTCAGGGTGCCTCAGCCGAGGAGGCCAATGCAAAGGCGGAAGAAGCCTATGCGAAGCTTAATGAATCGCCCGGCCGCTGGGAAGAGCTCGTCCGGGAATATACCGAACATGCCCAAACCCGCGAGAATGGCGGCGATATAGGCTGGGTAAACCCTCAACAATATGAGGATGATTTTATTGACGTAATAGAGCGCCTGGAGCAGCCGGGCGATTTTACGGAGCCGTTCACCAGTTCCTATGGCATTCATATTGTGCGCCTGGATTCTATCCGCACGTATCGCAGCGAAGAGCACAAACGCGAAGAGCTGTTTGAGCGATTGAAAAACCTGCCCCGCTACCGCGAAAACCGCGAATTTACCCTCGAAAAAGTGCGTGAAGCAGCAAATGACAGCCTTTATACTGATGTGTATGAGTACTTTTTGGAGGTGCATGAAGAGCAGTCCGACCAGGCCATTGCAGAACTGGAATTTCGCGCTGAAGAGCTTCAGGCCACCATTTATCGCATCAACGGGCAGGAATATTCGCTGGAGCATTTTGTTAACTTTACGGCCGAACAGGCCGAAGCGCATCAGGACCGGCGCTATCGCTACAGCATGCTTGAGCAATATAAAGACCACCTGGCCGAAGAGGTTATCGTTGAGGTAACCAAAGAAGAATTTCCCGGATTTGCGGAATTAAGCCGGCGCTATCATGAAGGCCTGGCGGTTTTCAGCCTTACTGAAAACGAGGTCTGGAACTATGCCCAGAACGATACGGCGAGCCTGCGCCGGATATATGAGCAAAACCCCGACGAGTTCCGCTACGGCACGCGCTACCGGTTTTACCGCATATCGGCCGATAGCGCCGCTATTCTTGCCGAAGCAAAAACGGCCATAGAAAACGGCCTTTCCGTCGATAGTCTGCGCACGGAGATATCCGGCCTTATTTTGCGCACCGATACGGTGAGCAGCCTCGAAGATGAGCCGTTCAATAACCTGCAGGGCGTGGAAGAAGGCGGCTTCTCGGACGTGTTTGAGTATCGCAACCGCGAGAGTATGCTCTATCTTGCCGAAGTGCTGGAACCCCGCCGCCGCACCTTTGAAGAAGCCTATATGCAGCTCGTTTCCCGGTATCAGCCCATACGCGAAGAAGAATGGAATGAAGAGCTGCGGCGCAAGCATCGTATTGAACCAAACCAAGAATCCCTGCGCGAAATCCTGAATGAAGTGGCGCTTTAAGCTCTTAAATCGTCCCTTTAACCTGCTTTTTCTCTATGTTTGTGTTTCGTTTATATAAGGCTTTCTTGTTGGGCAGTCTGCTTTTAGCCGTTTTACTGGCCTGCACCCCGGAAGCTCCGGAACAGCAACAGTCCCAAACGGTGATTGCCGAATTAGACGAAGAGCAGCTTAGCCTTGAAGAAGCTTTACTCCGTATTCCTGCCCGACAACTGCTGGCCGATAGCAGCGCAGCCGTACAAAAGTACCGGAACGAGTGGCTCCGGCAACAGGTACTTGCCGCCGAAGCCCGGCGGCAGGGCCTGGCCGAAGGCGAAACATTTCGCCTGGCGATGCAAAACTACGAGCGGGAGCTGCTTGCCGAACTTCTTATCGAAGATTTTGTGCGCCGGCAGGGGCGCGGCGAAATTGAGCGAAGCGAGGCTATGCGCTATTACGAGGAGCACCGGGAAGCATTTGTACTTTCGGAACGGCACGTGCGTTTCCATCACATGATCGCCGGCAGTATGTCGGATGCTACGCAGGCCCGCAAACAACTTTTACGCGGAGCAGAATGGGACGAGGTAGCCGCGCGCTACTCCGTTAATACAGAATATTCTATACGTAATTCCACGCTATATCATCCCGAAAGCACGGCACTGCAGGACTTCCCGCCCATGGCTCGCTTTTTAAATGCTATTGGCCTCACCGAAATTAGCCCTATCCGCCAAATTGGCGACACCTATCACTTTATACGCCTGCTTGAGTACGAAAACGAGGGAAGCGTGCCGGCCCTCGACTGGACGCTCTCGCGCATTCAGGAAGCCATGGCCGTGGAACAACGCCAAAATCAGGTGAATGCCTACGAGCAAACGCTGCTTCGGCAGGCTGAGGCAAACCGCCGCCTGCGTATCTATGATTCTGAATAAGCCCGGAACGCGCCCTGAAATCCGGCCTTGCTTACCGGAACGCTGCCGGCTTCATCACCCTTTTTACTTTTCACTTTACCTCACATCATTTTTTGTATGAAATTATTTCGCCATAGCTTGTTGCTTCTTAGTGCCATCCTGTTGCTTTGTTCTGCCTTCAACGGAACTGCCGGGGCCCAGCAGCGGGAGGTACTCGATCAAATTGTAGCCGTCGTAAACGATCAGATTATCCTTAAATCGGAAGTCGATGCACGCGTTGCTGAAGTGCTTTCCAACCAGCGCGGGATGCAGTACAGCGAGGAGCTGTGGTACAATATGCTTGAAAATATGATTGATAACAGCGTGCTTTATGAGCAGGCTCAGATCGATTCCATCAGCGTCAGCCAGGATGATGTGAACCGCGCCATGGATCAGCGTATCAGCCAGTTAGTACAGCAGGTGGGCAGTGAAGAAGCCCTTGAAGAAGCCCTTGGCCAGTCGCTTATACAAGTGCGGGCAGAGTTTCGCGATACTTTTGAACGGGAAATGATGATAGAACAAGTCCGCACGCAAAAACAAGAATCGGTACGCATCACCCGGCCGGAAGTGGTGGAATATTTTAATGAAATCCCGACCGATTCGCTGCCTACCATTCCCGAAACCGTGGAGCTTTCTCATATTGTTTCCATTCCGCCGGCACGGGGAGAAGCTGAAGCTACGGCCCGGAACAGAGCAGAGGAGCTGCGCCGCCAGATTATGGAAGAAGATGCCGATTTTGAGGCCCTTGCCCGCGAACACAGCGACGGGCCGGGTGCCAGCCGCGGCGGGCTGTTGCCCATGGTTTCGACCAACGATCTTATTGCCGAATATGCGGCGGCC
>JBMCPG010000088.1:0-6261 GCA_048626035.1 Cyclonatronaceae bacterium | reverse complement strand
TTTGTTGCGAATGAAGTTTTTTTTTGACACCTTTGCACCTAAGATATAAAAATAAAACCTGAGCCAATACACCCATACATTTGTATAAAAAGCGCTTTTACCGCTTTGTTTAGCCTGTAGCAAAACGTTTCATAAATGTTCATTTTAAATTCCAAGGCCATGAAAACCCCTAAGATTTTAGTCCCGACCGATTTTTCAGACCTGAGCAAGAAAGCGATGGAAACGGCCAACGAGGTCGCCACAATGCTTAAAGGAAATGTTACTCCGTTTCACTCTTACATCCCGATTACGGATATGGACGGCTTTCACTATATGAATTCCGGGGCGGGGACGCAAAAAAACCTTACTGATATCGAAGATAGCCTGAAGCAGCGCCTCGACGATATAGCCGCCGAATATATCGATTCGCGCCGCCTTAACCCAGGCGTAATTGGCATCGGCAACCCTGCCCACGCCATCACTGAAACAAGTATGGACTACGATCTGGTGATTATGAGCACGCACGGGCGCACGGGTTTTAAGCGCTTTTTGCTGGGCTCGGTAGCCGAAAAAGTGCTGCGCATGAGCAACGTGCCGGTGCTGGTGGTCGAAGATCAGACGCATTTCTCCCCGATGCAGCGTATTTTGGTTACTACCGATTTTTCCGACAATGCCAAAGCGGCCTATCCCGTAGCCCGGGCATTTGCCGAAGCCAGCGGCGCCGATGTAGAGTTGTTTCATGCCGTGATGTACGATAATTTTGACTCCCTCGCCAAAGCCGAATCCACCTACGATATGCGCAAGGAAAATCTGGAGCGCATTGGCATGGAATATTTTTCTGCGCTCGCCGGCAATGTTTATGTAAATGTAGTAATGACTAATCGTTCAGCGCATGAGGCCATTCTTAACCAAACCGAAAAAGAGTTGTATAACCTCGTGGTGATGTCCACTATCGGGCGCACCGGCCTGGACTACCTGATGCTCGGCAGCACTACCTCCAACGTTACGCGTATGGTAAAAAGCGCGGTGCTGAGCGTAAACCCCGAAAAAACCGCCGGTCAGAAAAAGAAAGCCATTGTTGAAGAGATGCAGGCCAGTAAAAATTAGCGGCTTTTTCCGCACGGCCGCTATGTAGGTTATGTTGCAGGTTTCCCGGCCCGGAAAGGTGCTTTTCGCTTTTTCGGGCCTTTTTGTGCCCGGCTCAGGCATGCCGGGAAGGGCAGAACTAAGCATTTCAAAAGCCTGCTGCATTGTAGTATATTGTGCTGCTATATCTGCTGCGGCTGCAGCTTTGCACTGCGCTGTTTTCCTTCAATACCTCTGCCTAAAATCCGATTCTATGTTCAGCATCCCGAGCCTTGTCCTGCGCAAACTTTATACCTATGGCAGTCTTCAGAACACGCCCGCCGGTCCCCGCTTTGAAATCAAAAACCGGCTCAGCGATGCCCGTATTGTGAAGGTGTACGGAGCCGAAATTGATGGCATCACCTATGGGCCAGAGCACATTATGCTTGAATATCCCGACGGAAAACGCCTGAAGGGCAGCGATATAAGCACGGCCCGGCCGCTGGATTTCGGACTTAAAGACCGGCTTTTTTTTCAGCTGGCCGGCCCGGAACTGGGCAGCGGAAAACATGCTCTTTCCTTTAGCGTACTCACCGAAAAAATCGGGCGGTTAAATGTGAAGGTTGAAGACTCCCTGGGCGAAGAGAAGTCCGAGCGGGTGCGCGTGCCCGTTAATAAAGAAGATGATTACAGCCCTGAAGCCATTAAGGCCCGACAGGATTTTGTGGCCGGCTTTTCAGGCAAAACGCTCGAGCATTTACCGCACTATTCCTTTAATCCCGAGATGTTGAAGGGTAATGTGGAAGCCTTCACTGGCGTAGCGCAGATTCCGGTTGGTTTTGCCGGCCCGATCCGGATTAAGGGAGAGCACGCGCAGGGCGATTTTTTGATTCCCCTGGCTACTACCGAGGGCACGCTGGTAGCCTCTTACAACAGAGGTATCAAAGCCGTAAACCTCTCCGGCGGAGTAAAATGCACCGTATCGGTAGATTGTATGCAGCGGGCTCCGGTATTTATTTTTGACAGCGCCCGCGATGCCCGCGATTTCGTAAACTGGATTAACGAGCCGGCAAATCAGGCCACGATTCGTGAGCAGGCAGAAGGCACTACCAGCATTGGCAAACTGCTGTATATCGATTCCTATTTATCCAATAAATTTGCCTATCTGCGCTTCAATTATTCCACGGGCGATGCGGCGGGCCAGAACATGGTGGGCCGGGCCACCTTTGCCGCCTGTAGCTGGATTTTAGATCATTATCCCGGCAAGACCCGTTTTTTCCTGGAATCCAACTTCGCCACCGATAAAAAAGCCTCGCAGGTAAACGTGATGCGTACGCGCGGCAAACGCGTAACGGCCGAGGCCGTGCTCAGGCGCGATGTGCTCGTGGAAGTGCTGCGCGTGGAGCCGGAAAGCCTGCAGTATCATAACGGCGTTTCTACCATTGGCGCATTTATGAGCGGAGCCAATAACAACGGCGCGCACTCGCCAAACGCCATCACCGCTATGTTCATCGCCCTGGGCCAGGACGTCGCCAACGTAGCCGAATCTTCGGCCGGCATGCTGTATTCCGAAATCACCCCGGAAGGCGACCTCTATATTTCCCTCACCATTCCATCGCTGATTGTAGCCAGCTACGGCGGCGGCACCAGCCTGGCCACGCAGCGCGAATGCCTTGAAGTGATGGACTGCTATGGCAAGGGCCGGGCCAGAAAGCTGGCCGAAATTATTGCCGGCGTAGCCCTGGCCGGCGAGCTCTCGCTGGGCGCGGCTATTTCCTCGCTCGACTGGGTTTCCAGCCACGAAAAATATGGCCGTAACCGGTAAGGGTATGGCATCAGCGCCGGGAAATACGCCCGGAGCGCCAATCGCTGATGCGCTCTACTTCCAGACTTTGGAAGTAGCGGTTGCGCATCAATACATAATGGGAGAACGGCCACGATGGCCCCGGCGGCCGTGCGCGCTCGAAAACCATCACCGTAGAAGGGTCGAACTGATTATAGCCATAGTACCAGACAACGGCATCAATTTGTTCTTCTACCCGCAAAGGAGCGCCCACTAAAATAAATACCATGCCCATATCGGTTTTCCAGCCCGCTTTGAAGCTCGAAAACAGCCGGTTGGCTTCCTCTACGCGGCTATAATAGCGCTGGATCTGCCGGCGGGCCTGCTCCTGATTCATATCTTCGAGCCAGAACCGCTCTACGGCCAGCCGCAGCGAATCGGGATCATTGATAGCCATCATGCGCTCATATTCGCGGCGGCGCATCAAATATTTGAGCGGCGCGGCCATTTCCCGGGTAGAGCTTACGGCCGGGAAATTAGGGCTCACCATGGCAAAATCCCGGAAGCTGCGTTCGGAAACCTCCCGGCCGAGGGAGTCGGCGGTATTCAGCTCAATTTCGAAGCGATAATTGCCTTCTTCGGGCACCGGTACCCCATAGCTGATGAGCACGGCTCCGGTTTCATCCTGCAACTGCCGCTGCTGCTCGCGCACCACCTCCCGATCGGAATATTTGATGCCACGATAGGCAATATTGCCGGAGGTAAGCGGCAAATCTCCCATAGCACGCGCCGGCTCGGTATCGGAATGGAAACGCAGCAGCCGCAGGGTGATATCGACCGGGGCATGGCTGGTATCCCGGGCCACAAAAAATTCAAAAAGCAGCGAGTCCTGCTCTGCCGGCACCAGGTACGAAGAAACGCGGCGCTGCTCGCCCTCGCCGCGCAGCAACATGCTGATATCGGAGGCGGTGGCGGCCTCTCCTTCCGGATCCGGAATTTCGACTTCCAGCTCTATCCGGCTTGTTTTTTGTGAGCTCAGATCGGTAGCGCTTATTTCCACGAGGTAGTGCCCCGGGGCAAGCTGCTGCCGGGTGGTGTGCTGCGTATTTGCCCCGGGCGTATCGGGGCGGGCATCTATGCGCAGCCGCTGGGTTTGCCGCGCTGTAATCTGGCCGTTTTCTTCCCCTGAAAGTCTGCGAAAGGCTATGCGCAGCCGCACTTCGGCAAATCGGGCCTCGCCGTTTGGACTGCGAAAAATAAGATGCTGGTGCGGCAGTTCTATGCTGAGGTCGGCCACGGGGCGGTTCTGCTCATCAAAAAAGGAGGTTACGCGCCCCAGGACTTCAGGATACCCGGTTTGGTAGGCGCGCGAAGTGCCCGCATCGTAGCGGTTTTCGCCGCTTCCCGCGCAGCCGGCGAGCAGCAGCAAGGCAAGCGTATATAAAAATGAAGCCTTCAAAAACGTATAAGGAATTGCTGTCATATAAAAAACCAGGGAAAAAACTTGTGCAAAAAGCAAACGCGGAGATAATATAAAAATTCCGCGGCATCACTACATTAAGCACAGATAACTCAAGCTTTGCCATTTGCGCCCGGAAATCCTTAAAAAATCTCCCCTTTTTTCATCCTATCCGGCGGCAAAAACCAAAGCTCTGATAGAGTCCGGAAATGCGGCTATAAAAGAAAGCGGCCGGCCGGTTCCGGGCGAAACATAAATCCAAACTCAACAAAGCCGTTGAACTTTTGTATATTGGAAACTAAATTTTTTAACCTAAAACTAACTTTTTGACCGCTTGCCCGCCCGATAACTTGTGTCATCCGGGTATTTAAAAACACCTGTGCTGTACGCTTTATGATCACGCTACAGCTAAGGGTGTAGCTCGGGCCGGGTTTCCAGACGGGAAGTCTTTTTTAAATTTATGAGAAATATACAGCGCAGAACAAAGATTGTATGTACCATCGGCCCCAGCACAAACACAATTGAAGGCATCGAGGCGCTGGTAAAAAGCGGCATGAATGTCGCGCGCCTCAATTTTTCGCACGGCAGCCACGCCGACCATGCCGAAGTAATTGAGATGATTCGCAAAACGGCCAAAAAATTTCAGTACAGCATTCCGATTCTGGCAGATTTACAGGGCCCGAAAATCCGGGTCGGGCAAATGAAAGACGGCGGCCAGCAGCTCGAAGATGGCAGCTATGTAAACCTTACGCCCGAAGATGTGGAGGGCAGCAGCAGCCTCATTCCTATCGACTACCCCTACCTGGCCGAAGATGCCAAAGAGGGAAATGTCATTTTGCTCGATGATGGCCTGCTGGAGTTTCGGGTAGTGAAGGTAGATAAGGCCAACATCACCGCAAGAGTTATAAACGGCGGCCTGCTCAAATCCCGCAAAGGCGTGAACCTGCCGGGCCTGGATCTCTCGATCTCTTCTATTACCGAAAAAGACTATGAAGATCTCGATTTTGCCATAAAAGCCGGCGTCGATCTCGTAGCTCTTTCTTTTGTGCGCCGGGCCGAAGATGTGCAGGATCTGGTTTCTAAAATCCGCACGGCGGGCTCCAATGCCGGGGTTATTGCCAAAATCGAAAAGCCGGAAGCCCTCGATGTAATTGATGAAATTATCGAAGAAGTAGATGGCATTATGGTAGCCCGTGGCGATCTGGGCATCGAAATTCCCAGCGAAAAAGTGCCGATGGTGCAGAAAAAAATTATCGACAGCTGCCGCCGGGCCGGCAAGCCCGTTATTACGGCTACCCAAATGCTCGATTCGATGATTACCAACCCCCGCCCGACCCGTGCGGAAAGCTCAGACGTAGCCAATGCTATTATTGATGGCACCGATGCGGTAATGCTTTCCGGAGAAACCGCTGCCGGAAAGCATCCTTTTGAGGCCGTTCGGGTTATGGCCCGTATTTGCCGCAGTGTTGAAGAGAATTCGAATGCCGTTTACCACACCCTGGCTTTTCGCCAACCCGAGCGCCGCGATAAGCAGGTCGTCGAATCGCTGAGCTATTCTTGTGTGGAGCTGGCTCAGTATGTAAGCGCCAAAGCCATTGCCGTTATCACCCAATCGGGCACTACGGCCCGCCGCATTGCTAAATATCGCCCCGGCGTGCCTGTGTTTGCATTCACCGAAAACCGGCTGGTCCGACGGCAGCTTAACCTGGTTTGGGGCGTGCACAGCATCAAACTCGACGAAATTTTTGATACAGACGTAAGTGTTCAGCTTATGGAAGATTACCTGCGCGATAATGGCCTGGTCGGCAAAGGCGATCGCATCATTATTGCCAGTGGCATGCCTATTTCGGAACGCGGGCGCACAAATATGGTTAAAATTTCTACCCTCTGATGCGTTAGCTTTAGTCCGGCCGGCTTGCGCTGGCTGTTCATGCCTATATAATGGAAAGCCGGGGCGGTGCGTTGCACAAGCGTC